>JASHSG010000058.1 GCA_030040935.1 Acidobacteriaceae bacterium
CAGTCCTCCCAGCCCGGCGCCGCGTACTCAGCCCCGGGTTGGCCTTTGAGAATCATGCGATCGGCGACAGCATCGGCGTGCGAGCGCTTGATCTCGCCGTGAAAAAGCCGCTCGAAGCCCGGATCGCGCCTGAGCACGTTCTCCTGCTCGTTGTTGACGTACAAAATATCCAATTGACCGCCGCGCCCGGCGAGAGCCTGGCTCCAGGAGCGCAAAAGGCGGCGCAGCACCGGTGCGCCAAATGGATTGAAGAGAAAAGCAACGCAGGGTCCGGCGGGGAGCGCAAACGCCAAAGCGTCGCGGCAGAGCATGCGCGTGGATGGGCGCGCATGGCCGCGCGCGCGCCAAAGCGCAAGATTCCTGCGCGCGATGCGAGCCAGTGCGGGATGGATCTCGACCCCAACAAGCGCGCGAAAGGGATACGCCATGGCCAGCAGCATGGCGCGGCCCATGCCGGCTCCAACATCGATAAAAGTGTACTCATCGATTGGCGCGAGCGGGCGGCAGCGCCGCCAGTGCATGATCATGCCCTGAAAAACCGAAGGCGCGACAGCGTAGTACGCCGTCACATGCCGGTCGCTGCCATGCCCGGTGCCGAGATGACGTCCCGCAACCAGGCCGCTGGTTCGAACGCCAAACTCGAGGTCGAACGGATGGCGTATCAGCCCGTCCTTTTTAGCCAGCCCCGGTAAACGATTTCTGCCCGAGGCGCCTTCTTTCATCTCCCGTTTTCCTGGCGCGCCAACGCTCACGGATGAACCTTAGCACAGGCTGTGCCATCAGGCACGATGAATTGCGCGTGAACAACACTGAGCGATCTCTCAAATGGATATGCTCGGCAAATGCAAACCCAGGGAGAGGGCGCCTTTAGTCGTGACCAGATTTTGCCTTGACGGAAGCTCCGCAGGTCTGCAAGACTGCGTTCGCGCTTGAGTGGCCATTGGAATGCTGGCCACGGCGTGAACGATGAAACGAATTCTTTCAGCATCAACATGGAGGAAACGTGAAGAAGTACTTTGCGGAACTGGTCGGCACATTCATTCTGGTGTTGTTTGGCGTTGGAACGGCAGTGATTGCCGGCGATAAAGTCGGCATTGTTGGCATCGCTGCCGCCTTCGGCCTGGCGCAAGTGGCGACGATCTACGCGATCGGGCCCATCTCGGGCAGCCACGTCAATCCTGCGGTGAGCCTTGGCGCCTGGGTCGCTGGACGGATGAAGTTCGGCGAGATGATCGGCTACTGGATCGGACAGTGCGCGGGCGCGATTCTCGCCGCCTGGCTTCTGCTGATGATCGCCGTCGGCTCAACGGGATATAGCCTTGCGGCAAACGGGCTGGGTCAGGATGGCTGGGGACCGGGCTATCAAGGCGGATACAACGAGCCCTCCGCCATTCTGTTTGAGTTCTTCGCAACCATGATCTTCGTGATTGTGATTCTGGGGTCGACGCAAAAGACTGCGCCGGCAGGGTTCGCCGGGCTGGCCATCGGCATCACGCTGCTGGCGATTCACCTCTTCGGGATTCACATTACGGGCGTGAGCGTGAATCCGGCTCGGAGCCTTGGGCCGGCAATTTTTGCCGGAGGCCAGGCGGTCAAACAGTTGTGGCTTTTCCTCGTCTTTCCCAGCCTGGGTGGAATTGCAGGCGGATTGTTTTTCCGGACCAGGCTGCTGGCGGCGGATTAAGAAGCGAGTGCAGAATAGTCGAAGAGCGGACATCGCGCGGCCGCTCTACGAACTCTTGAACGGAAGAAGATCAGACCCTCGCGACGAAGCGCAGCCGAACATAATCCGCGGTCCAGTGACCATCGTGATCGCGAAGAGCCGGGGCGAGGAGAGCGACTGTTTCTTCGATCGCGGTGTCTCGCATCGATTCCGGTAAGCTATCGAGGGCACCGCGATAGAACGTGTTCAGCCAGCCCGTCATGCCGCTGTCGTTAAGCGGAGTGGGGCGAGGGAAGAGAAGGATCTTCTCGACCGTGAATCCATGGCGTTCAAGCCTGCTGCTGTAGGACTCAGCCGTGGGGTAGTAATTGCCGCGCTCACCCAGGCCGGCATATCCAAGATGGGAGAGGACGGCGGCGAACGCGACGCGAATGGCGGCGATGTTGCCGTGGCCGCCCATCTCCGCAACGAAGCGCCCGCCGGGGCGAAGCACGCGATGCACTTCCGAGAGCATCTCATCCTGGCCCCTCACCCAGTGCAGCGCGGCGTTAGAAAAGACCGCTTCAAAGGTGTGGTCGGGATAGGGCAGTTTCTCGGCCGGGCCCTGGTCAGTTTTCATTCCCAGTGCCCGGGCTGCTGCCACCATGGCGGGAGAGGAATCGATGCCGACAACGATGGCGCCGGAAGCAGCAATGCGCTGCGTCAGTTGTCCGTCGCCGCAGCCCAGGTCGAGAATGCGTTCGCCGCGATCAGCTGCGAGCCATTCGACCACGCCCTCCGCCAGTTGGTGAACGAACGCCCCATCGCGGCCGTATGATTCGGGATCCCAGGTCTGCGGCATAGTCTCATCCTCTTGGTTCGAATGAATCGCAGATCGTCTTTGGTGTGTTTGGATGGGAAGATCGCCGTCGAATCGACGATTGGTTTCGGAATCAACTCAATTCTCTCACAGGAGCCGGGTCGGCCTACGGTCGATCAGGCGACAGTAACGCGGAGCCCGGATGCACGGGAAATAAGTGCGGAGAATGTCCCGTCCTTTAGACGGCCGGAATTTGTCGTTCGCGCGATGTGAGCTTCACGGCTCTCGGGCGCTGGCGCATGCAACGTGTCGATCACGACCCGATTCGACTTGACACCCCTGAATTCTACCTGGAGGAGAAGGTCATTCTTCATGTCCTTGTTCAAAACGATGATCGACGCTTGTCCGCCGGTTAGCTTTGCGGCGTAGGCGGCGGCGTTGATGCCCGCGGCCTGCAGCTTCGCCGTTAGATCCGCCTGGATCAAAGTGCAGCCAGCGAAAAAGCCCGCGAACATCAGGCCATAGGCGACTGGCTCCAGCACGTACGCCGCGCCAAACGTGGCAATCGGCGTGTAGAAGGGATGGGGATGAGCGGCAATCTGTTCGCTTGTCGCTCCCGCATCTTTCAGAATCTGATCGCCGGGAAGAGAGCCTCCGACAGAATTCGCGACAGACATTCCGCTGCCGCCATGGAGATTGATGCCCGAGTAATTGTTGGCAGCGAGGAGGAGGGAGTAGTCGGCAGCCCAAAGTGCGGCGGCAAAGACGTCGGAAACTCCGGGCTTGCCGCCGCGATAGCAGGTGTTGCCCTCGGTCATACGAACGCGGATGTTCATTTTTGCAGCGGCAGAGGCTGCCGTATCAGCCATGCTCTGCACTTTCGCCATAGCTGCGGGCCCAAGCAGGTTGGGGATGCTGACTTCGGGATTCGTCGCTGGGCCGCCGAAATAATAATGATGCGTGAAAGTGGTAACGTGCGGCGGCATCTCGATCAATCTCAACGCGTCGGCGATCTCGGTCAGCCAAGGCATCTTGCTGGCGATGTCGGGCATGCCAAAACGGGCCGCCGGCACGCGGGCAGCAATTGCTCGTGCGAGAGCAAGCCACTCGGCCAGATAGGTTTGAGCGGACCAGGTCTGGGGGTCGCGCAGGTGGTGGTCAAACAGATCTACTTCGTTGCCGATCTGGAAGTATTGCAGGCGCGAGCCGAGGGTCTTGGCGACAAACTCGGCTTCGTCGGCGGCGCGCGCGGGAGTATTCGTCCCCATATTGATGCCGTAGAGGCAGGTCCAGCCGGTGGCTTCGAGGAACGCGGCCAGATTGCGGACCGCCTCAGGAGTGACGGCGTAGTAACGGGCCTTAGGCTCGCCGACAACTTCTCGGGTTTGCGGATGTTCGGGCTCGCGTGAATCGGGCGTTGCCTTCCACCAGGAAAATTCGCTGGTGTTCCCGCCCAGGCGCAGAACCCCGCGGATTGAAAACTCGCGAAAGGCGCGAATCAATCCTGCATTTGACGCGGAGAAGAAAGAGGGGTCGGCCAGCTGCTCGACTTCATAAGAGAGGCCGACGAAGTCAGCAGGCACGCGGGGCCCCGTCGCCTCAGCGGGAATCACGAGATTGGCCCGGACCTGATCGCGATCCTGCGCGCAAAGGCGCGTGCCGGCAAGCGACAGTGTGGCGGTGGTTAGAAATCGGCGGCGGTCAAGCGGAGTCATGTCGACAACCATTTCTGCATAATGCCGCCACCCATTCTAGATGGATTTGACCGGGAGGAGCGCAGGGTTCTCGACGAGGCCGACCGCGCCTGGCATGGATGGCTCGCCGCAGACGACTTGCGCGACATAAAAGCTGACCGCGATTCCTGGCTCATGTAACCGCATATCCGTGCTCATGCGGCCACATTTCCACAAAAACACGCATTCTCCGAAATTTGCCCCGCCTGAAAAAGGATACACTGCGTGCGACGCGGTTTCCCAAGAGAGATTCATAGCAGGGTAGAGCTCCTATTGAGCTCAACTGGGAGAGTTTCCCGGAAAGAGAGTCGATGCGCATTCGCCGTTTCATCGTTGCCGTCGCTTTGATTGCTTTCCCTGCGCTGGCAAGTGCAGGATCTAACAGTCTTGACCCCCTCGCCCAGAAATGCAGTGGTCATGACGAGAAGGCATGTGACAAGCTCCTGAAGGAAATTCAGCACTGCAAGGACAATTCCGAATGTGTTGCCGTTCTTCCGTCACTGCCGGATTCCATGTTGAGTTCCGTGTCAGCGGATCTTAGGGACGACCCCTCCATTGTGGCCGCTGCCAAAGCAGTGCTGGAAAAAAGAATCGCGGATCGAAAAGCTGCAGAGGCACAGCGGCGGGCCCTGAGCGAACAGCGGCGGGCAAACTTCGCCAGGCTTAAGCAAGGCATGACCGTGGCCGAAGTCGAGGCGATTCTTGGCCCCCTTGACGCCGATACCAGTTTTGGATCGATTCACTTTGCAAGCTTCGTCAGCAGCATGCAGCTATTGCCGGGCGAGGTTCATGACACAGTTCTCATTCGCGGCAGTCAGGTAGAAGAGAACTCGACGACGGCTCAAGGCGGATCGCGGGAAGACAGTTCCTTTTCGTGGGATAGCGACGAATTTCTGCTCGTCTTCAATTATCAGGGCAAACTCAGCGAATTCACCTATCGCGGCACCCAGAACTGAATGGGAGGCTGGCCGCTTACATCGATTGCACTGGCAGGAGCATGAGATCGTCGACCAGGCCGACTTCTTTTTGCACGAATGGTTCGCCGAAGCGAACCCCGGCAAGCAGGCCATAGTGGCGCGCCTCAGCGAATGTCCGTTCGCGAATCTCTTCCTCAGGTACAAAAATGGTGGAACCCGCAGACTGGTTCGCGTACTGCGAACGGTAGGCCATCAGAGCCAGATGGCGCTGATCGATGAATGGTGTAATGTCGACGATGAAGCTGGGACGAACATCGGCGTATAGGCTGGCGTAAACGATCTTGAAAGGCCGGTACGGTTCAGTGCCCGTGCCGATCTTCTCCAGGCCGGAGAGGAAGCAGGCTTCAGCGCCGAGCGCAGCCGTGATGGCGTGATCGGGGTGGCGCGCCTGCCCGTAAGGAAGAATGACCACGCGGGGACGGAGCTGACGAAGAACGCGGACGATGGCGATGCGATTCTCAAGCGTATTGGCGATGGCGCCATCGGGCATGTCGAATGCCTGGCGCCACGCGACGCCGAGAATCCGTCGAGCTTCCTCGGCCTCGCGGGCGCGATCGCTTGCCGTGCCGCGAGTACCGGCTTCGCCCTGGGTGAGGTCGAGAATTGCCGTGCGCAGACCACGCGCGGCCATGCGCAACAGCGTGCCTCCGCAGGTCTGTTCCACGTCGTCGCGATGGGCGGCGATGGCGAGGATGTCGGCTCGGAAATCGGCTGCCTCTCGAGGCATTGTGCGTCAATAGACGGTGTTGTCGGCGTCGGTGATTGCGTCCATGTAGGCAACGTCGTAGGCCGTGCCCGTCACCGTTACAAATTGGTTGTCGATCGACGACCCATCAACGGTGGAGTAAATGTAAACCTGTCCGCCCTCCGCCGTATACACCTTGTGCAGGCCCAATACGGCAGCGACTCCAGTTGCATCGCCCAGGTAGGGTTCGAGCAGGACGACCGACTTCGTCAAAGTGTCGTACATCGTTAGGCAGCCGTAGCCCCCCGAGGGGTTTGTGGCGTAGCGAACTCCGACCGTGCAGCCATTCATTCCGATCCAGAGTGTATTGTCATCGGCCTCCACCATGCGGCTGACTGCGCCGGGCTGGCCGTCGCTGATGGCAACCGGGCTGCCGGCAGTGCCATTGGCCAGGTTGACCACAGTCAGGTTGCCGGCGAACAGTGTTTGTCCCTGGATCGACTGCGGCTGCTGGCCCACGACGTACATGGTCGTGGAATCGATCAGAGCGTTGCTGGCTCCGCCCGGGATGGCAATGTTCGCCATGGGCGCGTCATTGGTGTTGGGACATGGGGCCACGGAAGCAAGATTGCAGGGAAGCAGGCCGGACTGCTGGCCCTCAAGAAAAATCAGCGGCGCGATCGGCACAACGGAGATCGACGCCTTGGAGCCTCCGCACTCCGGGCCGCAGCTCAAAATGTAAGCCGTGCTTCCGTCGGAGGAGAAAACGGCCTTGATGGGCCGGTCGAAAGTGAGCGGCGCACCATAATAGTTGCCGGTGGCGTCTGTGCGGTCGGGGCTCTGCATCTGGAAAAGGCACCACGTGGGCGCGCTTTGCGGTTCGCAGTCAACCGCGGCCTTCGGCCAGGTCGAAGGTCCTCCGGAGTAAGCGGTCCCCTGTGCAGTTGAGAGCTGCCGCGGGTAATAGGCGTAGTTGGAGTTCTGGACGAACGCCAGCGCCACGCTTCCTCCGGGATTTACGCTGACTCGATATACGCCGGGAAGGCTGAGTGGAATCGACGAGCCAAGAGTCTGATTCACAACTGTGAAAACGGTGGAGGTCTGGCTGGCGGCAAAGACGTATGCGGCGCTGCGGGTAATGAAGATGCTGGACGACATGCCATTCAGGCCGCTGACAGTTCCGGTGGTCTTTTCGCCCCCGTAGTTGATCAGGCTAAAGGTGCCGTCGCCCGACCCGTAAACGCCCCCGAGCTCCTGCTCCGGCATGTTCTGGATGGTGACGGGCAATGCGCCGCCAAAACCGGAGATGGAAAAAGAAGCCGGCTTACCGTTGTAGCCGCTGCGCGTGTCGTAGAATGCGTCAACAATCTCGAGCTCTCCTTTGACCAGGATGCCGGGGTTCTGAATGGCGATCATGACCCGGTTTTGCAGCCCGCTCGGCGGCAGCACGCGTCCGTCAAAGTAGTAAGTTGTCCCACAACCGGCCAGCGCGGCGGCGACCACCAAAGCTACGCTGGCGCTCAGGAGAAGACTTCTGTTCTTCAAAATTCCAACCCTCGGTTGATCGCGCGGAACAAGCCGCAACGTCGACCAATAAATGGCGTTATTGGCACACGGAAGGCCTCAGAAACGCACAGGCCCTGACCGATTTCCACGCAGGCGATGACTTCCGAAGTATAACAAAGCGGCCCGCTGCTTTGGCGCATCGAGAAGACGGGCATAACTGTGCGAACGGAGTGGAATCGTGCGCGTTTCGAGCCGAAAGAGCGGCCGAATCGAGACCGGCGCTGCCGGTGGATACAACCTGGCTGGCGATGCGGTAGCATGGCAACAGAATGACCCGGTTTGCCGAGATCTTCTCTGACCGCCCCGTGCTTGCTGACGGCGCCATGGGCACGGTCCTTAATGCACGCGGAGTCTTTGCCAACCACTGCTACGACGAGCTGAACCTGTCGGACCCCAATCTGATCCTCACCGTGCACGAAGAGTACCTGCTCGCCGGCGCGGAGATTCTTGAAACCAATACTTTCGGAGCCAACCGTTTTCGTTTGACCCGGCACGGGTTGGGCGCAAAGCTGGAAGAGATTAACGCGGCCGGTGTGCGGCTTGCGCGCCAGGCGGTGGAGCGCCTGAAGGAGAAGCAGGCCGGTGACGCCTGGGTTGCGGGCGCCGTGGGACCACTGGGCGTGCGCATGGAGCCGCTCGGCAAAACCGGCCTCGATGAAGCGCGCGCAGCCTTTGCCGAACAGATCGGTGCGCTCAAGAGAAATGGGGTTGACCTGCTGATTGTGGAAACCATGCCCGCCCTGAATGAAGCGCGTCAAGCTCTCCAAGCGGCAAAGGCAGTAGCGCCCGACCTCCCGGTTCTGGTGATGGTCACTGTCGACGATGAGGGCGAATGCCTCGACGGTTCCTCGGCGGCGCAGGCGGCAGCCTGGCTGACGGAGTGGGGAGCGGACGCCGTGGGAGTGAACTGCTCGACGGGCCCGGCCACCGTGTTGACGGCAATCGAGGAAATGCGTGCGGCGACGAATCTTCCCTTGGGCGCCATGCCTAACGCCGGTATGCCGCGCGCGGTGGAGGGGCGGAACATTTATTTGTGTTCTCCCGAGTACATGGCGAGCTTCGCGCGCAAGGCCATCGCGGCGGGAGCTCAGATCGTCGGCGGCTGTTGCGGGACCACTCCGAATCATATCCGTGCAATGCGTCAGGCGGTGAGGGCGATCGACGAGCAGACACACGTCTCGGGGAAAGACGCGGCGCCGGCTGTCAGCCTGGAAACGCCGCCCGCTCCGCTCGGGCAGCGCTCGCGTCTTGGCTCGCTGATTACCGAAGGCAAGTTCATCACCATGGTGGAGTTCGTGCCGCCGCGGGGCATCGACTGCTCCAGGGAAATCGAGGGCGCCGCATTGATGGCGCGCCTGGGCGTTGATGCCATCGATGTCTACGACGCGGCGCAGGCGTCGGCGCGAATGAGCGGAGAGAGCCTCTGCATCCAGATTCAGCAGCATACAGGGATAGAGACGATTCTTCATTACACCTGCCGCGATCGCAACCTGCTTTCTATCCAGTCGGATTTGCTCGGAGCGTCGTCGATCGGGCTGCGCAACATTCTTTGCGTGACTGGCGATCCGCCCAGGCAGGGAAGCTATCCTGACGCGTCTGCTGTCTTTGACGTGGATTCCATCGGATTGGTAAACATTGCGCGCCGGCTCAATCATGGGCTCGATATCGGCTCGAATTCGATTGGGGCGAGCACCAATTTCACGATCGGAGTGGCGGCTAATCCGGGCGTCCCCGACCTCGAAAACGAGCTAAAGCGCTTCGCCTACAAAGTCGAAGCGGGCGCGGAGTATGTGATCACACAGGCGGTCTTCGACCTCCGCCTGCTCGAAGAATTTCTGGAACGAACCAGGGATCATCGCATTCCAACCATCGCCGGCATCTGGCCCCTGACCAGCCTGCGCAACGCAGAGTATATGAAGAACGATCTGCGGGTGGCCATGCCCGAGGAGATCATGCTGCGCATGGCCCAGGCCGACACGCCTGAAGCTGCGCGCACTGAGGGAATCAGGATTGCTCAGGAGATGCTGGCCGCGGTGCGGCCCTTGGTCCAGGGCGTACAGATAAGCGCGCCGTTCGGGAATTACGAAGCCGCCGCCGAAGTGATCGCCAGCGCGCTGCCGGCGGGAAGATAACCAGGGCCACGCAACGACTGAACCGCTTGCGGTGAGCCGCCGGTGCGCGTACACTTCTCTCGAATTTCGAACACATCCAAGGCTCTGGGCCCATGCCTTTTGGCGGTTGGATTGGGAGGTCAGCCATGTCAGACGGTTTTAGCATCGGCGCTGCATTTGCCGAGCCCACCATCTTCGATTGCCCGAATTGCAAAGAGACAATCGATGCAGCCGCGGATTCGTGCCGCTTTTGCGGCGCCAAGATCGATCGGGAAGGTGCGCGCAGCGCTGCCATTCTCATGGCCCAGATCAATAAGGCCTGCAGCGATGCAAGCTACATGAAGTCGACGACGTTCACGCTTCCGGTTTTCTTCGCTCTTCGCTTCGTGCCGTTTATTTCGCTGCTTGGAACAATCGGTTTCATCGGTTTGCTCATGGGCATTCCGATCTGGACTTTGGTGTGGCGGCGCAAATACGGCCGAATTGTAACCACGGATAGCGATTATCTGAAGGCGCGCAGAACCGTGTTTCTCATCGGAATCTTTGTACCGATTATTTTTGCGCTTTTCATAATCGTGCCATTCCTGGTAGGGGTCTTGATCGCGGCCAATCGCTGACGGCTAAACCGCACAGGCGACAAAACGACGCGGACCCTCATTGGCGAATCGGTTATTCTGAAAGTCCGGAGTTGGAAACCCAGCCATGGCGTCGTTCGAAGAATCGCTCAAGAAACTCGAAACCATTGTCGAGCAGCTGGAAAAAGGCGACCTCGCGCTCGAAGACTCGCTCAAACTCTTTGAAGAAGGCGTGGGATTGTCTGCCGCCTGCAAACAAGAGCTGGATGCCGCCGAGGGCAAGGTGCAAATGCTGGTCAAGCAGCGCGACGGATCGGTGAAGCCCGAGCCGTTTTTGACAGATAAATCCCTCTAGTCTCAATTCTGCATTCCACGATCAATCGGACACGGCGGACCTTCCGCGCGCGCCGATCTCTGCGGCAAACGCGAGCAGTGACTCGTCGTTCCCGCGGGCCGCGGCCAGTTGCATGCCGCCCTGCGCGCAGGGAACGCAAACCGTGGGAACGCCGGCCAGGCTGAATGGCGCGGTGTAGCGCAATAGTCGAGCGCGCGTCTGGCTGTGGTCGGCGCCAAGGGCAAGGCGCGCCACGGGAATTGAGGGCAGCAGAATCAACTCATGCCCGGCAAGTATCTCGTCCATACGAGCTCTGAAAGCTGCATGGCGCTGACGCAAAGACGCAACCTCACTGGAGCTCAGGCTCGAGCCCCACTTCAAACGGTCGCGGATCGCCGGTTCAAATTGGTCGAAGTTGCCGGCGTGCAGCTGTGCAGCCTCGGAGGCCTGGATGGGCGCGAAGATTTCAACGGCATCGGCCCACCAACCCGTCTCGATGGGATGTGCGTTAAGGCCCAGCGCTTGCAGTGTGCGGACGCTTCCGTGAAAGCTCTCGACTACGCTGGCCTCGCAGTCGTGAAGAAAACTGTCGGCGACATACGCGAAGCGAGTGAATCGTCGAGGCGGTACGAGTTGTTCGGGTGCAAAGGGCGCGGCGAGAAGCGGCGCATCTTCTAAATCGCGAAACAGCCAGCCCATCGTATCGAACGATTCGGCCAGATGAGCGCCACCCCGCCAATCGCCACGGCCGATCGTGGCGCGATAACCGGCCAGACCGCACAAGGCCGCGGGCGCGCGGATCGAGCCGCCGGTATCAGTGCCGATGGCGGCTACCGCCGAGCCCTCCTGCACGCTGGCCGCTGCGCCGCTCGACGACCCTCCCGTGAGCGCGCCTGCGTCGCGAGGCTGCGCGCAGTCGCCATAATCAGGATTTTCGCCCGTGATTCCGTAGGCCAGCGGGTGAAGGTGAGTTTTACCGACAATGACAGCTCCGGCAGTTCGCAGCTGCTCGACGAGCCAGGAATCGCGCTCGGCTTTCCCGCTGCGATCGCGGTAGAAACTGACCCCGGAGCTTGTGGGCGAGCCAACCAGATCGAAGCAGTCCTTCACCGAAATCGGCAAACCCCAGAGCGGAGAGCGGCCGTTGCCAAAACCACCGCTTGAAACGGGCATTGAGAGAGTGCGCGCCACTTCAGCGCGAGTCCACGATGGGTCCTGCCATATGTAAGTATTGCGGCCGGCGTTCCGGCCGCTGTTGGCGAGCGCGGATTCGGCAAGTTGGGATGGGGTTCGAGATCCGGTGGCAAGTGCAGCGCGAAGAGCACGAACGGTCCACGAGGGAGCGGTCATAGCATCATTCTAAAAGCCGATCGGGAAACGCGGAGCGCGCGCCGCGAAGACCACAACCCTGGAGAACCCGGTGGGGCGGCTACAATTGGGAACCGCCCTCCGGTTGAAAACAGCGCAGGAATCAGAATTCCATGTGCAGCGACATTTGGATCTGGCGCGGACTGCCGATGGCGTGCCTGGTCACTCCGAGGCCGACCGGGCAGTTATAAAAGCCTGAATTCGCGCCATGCGGATCGGAGGCGCAGTCGTTGGTGGGCAGCGGCGTGGTCCCGCCGGTGGGAACGTTATTGAACAGCACGTTCTGGTTCACGTTGTTCTGGGGAATATCGAAACTGGTCGTATTGGTGATGTTGTAGACGTCGAATGAATAGCGCAGCGTCCATTGGTCGTGGAGTGGAAGGTCCTTCACCAGCGAAGCGTCAGCGCGCCGCTGCCAGGACTGGCGGAAGATATTGCGTTCGCCGGAAGTGAAGTTAGTTTCATAGAGGTCACCGTTCGGGACGCCCATCGTGCCCGGCGAAAGAAGTGGTATCTGGAAGCACGTAGCTTTAAGCGCCGGATCTGCGCCTGTAATCGGGTTATAGAATGCCCCGCTTGCACCCGTTACCGCGTTCTTCTTTGTACATCCCGGGGCCAATGCGAGGATGGGATTGGTAATGCCGTTAAACGTGCTGTAGTAAATACTGCCTACGGCTCCCGAGTAGTCGATGACGCTATACGGCTGGCCGCTCTGGATCACAGCCACGCCGTGCAGCGACCAACTGTCGAGCGCCTTGCCAGCCAGAGTATCTGTGGCAAAGACCTTGGGCGAGGTGACGCCATAGGTAAAGTTGAGAACGTGCGTGCGGTCGAAATCGGCCGAGCCATAGCCGCTGCGCAGATTGGTGGGATTATTGCCGTTGTAGAACAAACCGAGGCCGCTTTGCTCATCGGTGGCGTGCGAGTAGGTATAGGAAACTCCCGCCTGGAAACCGTGACTGAAGCGCTTCTCAAGGTGCGATTCGAGGGCGTTATACATGGCGATGCCGGCCGCGGTGTAGGATTCGGATTCCGATGAATAACCAATGTAGGGCACGCGAAGATCGACGTTGCCCCCTTCGTAATTGTTCAGCATAGTCCCGTAACTGCAATCGACTTCTGTGGGGTCGTTTACGCACTCGGGGTAGAACGTGTTCGGGTCGAGCACTGTGTAGCCGTAGCTGAAATACTGTGTGGCCAGGCCGCCCGGATGTGTGGGACTGGCGAGCGTGGCGATCTGAGCCTGGTTAAACGGCACGGGGATCACCTGGTGCCGGCCGAGATTGCCCACATACCCGATCTCCCACATCAGATCGTTGCGCGGCTGGTACTGGATGTTGAAGGTGAAGTTCATGCTGTAGGGCAGCTTGTTGGTCCGGTTATAGATGCCGAGCGTATAGGGCTGGTCGCTGTTGTTGCTGTAAACGGTGCCGTCGATGAGGTCGGCCGCGTTGGGAAGGTAGTTTACGATGTCGGAGGCCTTGGGGTTCGACGGCGGAGCCGAGCGTGTCGCGCCCCACGGGATCGACAGGTTGTAACTGCTGTTGTCGACGTATCCTCCATCGCCGTCGTAACCGGTGCCGAACGCGCCAAAGCCCCCGCCGCAGATGGGAAGGTAATTGAGGTAAAGATAGGTTGGATTGGCGGCGTTGAATGAAGAGCTGTATTGGCAATGCTGCTGGCTGACGAAGGGTTCGGTCTGGGAGGCGCCGAAGGGACCGCCATCGACCTCGCCCGCCGCGTAGCCGGGAGAAAGATAGGTAAAGAGCTCGCCGCGATCGTAGTAAAAGCCGCCGCCGCTGCGCACAACAATCTTCGAGTGGAACATGGCGGGCTGCCATGCCAGCCCAAGCCGGGGTGCGATGCCCCACTGTCGCCCCGTGAGCGTCGTTTTGCTCACGCCCGTAGTCCCGTTCTTGTTGTTGCCCGCGATCAGGAATCCGGAGCTGGTGATGGTGTCGGTTCCCGTGTTGTAACTGTACTGCTTGGGGTCGAAATTAAACATGTTTCCATATTTTTCCGTGAGCCCGCCATCCCAGTCGTAGCGTACGCCCAATGTCACGCTCAACGTCGGCGTCGCCTGGAACTTGTCTTGAACAAACAAGCCGGTTTCATTGGCGCGATAGTAGCGGTTGGCGTTTCCCTGCAGAAATGTCGAGGCCGTGAAGTTCTGCGTCGAGTAGGGAGTGACCCAGTTGTTGGCGAAGGTCACAAAGTCGGGCGTGGCGACGTTGCCCGTGCCAGTGCGATGGTCGATCGTATTCAACTGCGTGTAGGACCAGCTTCCGCCGAAGCTGACCGAATGACGGCCTTTGGCCCAGATTGCCGTGCCGGAAGGCATGATGCGGTTCTGAAAAACGCCGGTATTTGTTGCCTGATACTCGGCATTGGGGCCGATGCCCAGCGAGGGCGCGGTAAGGCCATAAAGCGGCCCGGTTGACAAATCGTAGGCGTCGCCGATGGCGTCGTTGATGGTGATGCCAGGAAAGTAATTTCCAAATGCTCCGCTCATTCCCACTGACGTCGGCCCGAACGCCTGATCGTTCGTCGCGTAGGCCTTCTCGCGCAGAATGCCCACCGTCTCGGAGATGCTTAGGCTGTTGCCGATGGTCTGAACGTTGTTGAGCGAGCCCACCTGCGACCCGGTATCCATGTGCGCCGTGAATCCCGGCACATTGGAGTAAGCATACGGCGCGCTCGAAGGATCGTGCTGATAATAGTATTTCGCCGCCACGACGTCCCTGCCGGTGACATTCCAATCAAGATCGGCAACGGCTTGGTCAGAGATGAACCTCGATGTGCCGGGAAGGAACGCGTTGTAGGGCGAAAAAACATTGGGGTCGGCATTGGGGAGCGCGCTCGGAATCAGGTAATTCCCCTCCTCGC
>JASHSG010000005.1 GCA_030040935.1 Acidobacteriaceae bacterium
CGGCGCCCGGCAGAATTATCAGAAGGTGATGCAGTACGACCCCGGCAGCCGTCATGCTAAGGAAGCAGACAAGGCTCTAAAGGATCCTGAAATTGCCAACGCCAAGCCGGATACGTCCTCGCAGCCCCAAGCTCCGCCGCATCAATAAAACGCGCCGAATTTGAGATCGCTAAAAGCCTGCCCAGCGCAGATAGGCATGGATCATCCGTTCGCCCCACAAGCTGCTTACGATGCCGCCCACGCAAAGAAATGCTCCCAGCGGCAACTTCGTTTGCGCCCAGCGCCCATGATCTTTCCGTGTTGAAGGCGCGAAAAGCAAAAACAGCGCAGCCGCTGCGCCCAGCACCACGCCGATGGTGAATGAAAGCAGCGCACCTCCCAGCCCGAGCCACGCGGCCAGCATCGCCATCAGCTTTGCGTCGCCCAACCCAACGCCCTCTCGCCGGCGAATCAGCCAATAGACCCAGCGGATGAGCAGAATCAATCCTGCTGCGACGAGAATCGCAATCAGCCTCTGCCAAATAACATGCCACATGGATCGGCCTTCCAATTCAAGCGCTCCGTAGAATGCGAATACGTGCTTCGAATTCACTGCTGCATAGAGCAGCGTTACCGCAAACCCCATCAACATTCCCGGGATCGTGATTTTATTTGGCAGCCAGAGATGTTCGAAATCCAGAATCGCGAGCGCAACCAGCAACCAGAGAAGAATCATTTGCGAGACTGCGCTGATTGCAACCGCCCAAAGAAAATCGTCAGACGCGGGACCGGCGATGTCAGCAAGGCTGCGCCACGCCACCACGGCCCACAACCAACCCACCGCCAGCTCCACCAGCGGATACCGCCAGCTGATCCCCGCACCGCAGCTCCGGCAATGTCCGCGCAACGCCAACCAGCTCACCAGCGGCACATTTTCCCACCACGCGAGCGTTCGACCGCAGCTCCTGCAATGCGAATGCGGATGGACAACGCTCTCGCCCTCGGGCCAGCGGCTCACGCACACGTTCAGAAAGCTGCCGAAGGCCAGCCCGAGCAGTCCGGCGAAAATCGTTCCGAAAACGCGAATCATTGAAGGAGTTGAGTATACGGCCCCGATGTCTGCTGCGTAAGACGCGCCCATCGCCCGCGCCGCTCCCGCGTGCCGGGTAGTGGGTTAGTTTGAAGGGTACGGGCTTCAGCCCGTACATAAACCAGGCAAAATGATCGCGGCCTTCGGCCCCTGAGGGAATGCATTTCAAACCGGCCCACTACCGCATGCCGAAACGCCCTCACCCCTCGCGTTAAAATGTAATTGGATGGATCTGCCGCCAGGGAACTTCAGCGCGAAAGATCACCCGCCCGAAACCACCACCGATCCGGCGCGGGCAGCGGAATTATTTGAGCAATCCGCAACCATTATGGCTCGCCTCCGCGCTCCCGGCGGCTGCCCCTGGGACCGCGAGCAATCCTTCGATTCCATTCGCAAGTACACGCTCGAAGAGGTCTACGAGGTCCTCGACGCCATCGAGCGCCGAGACTTTGATCATCTCGCCGAAGAGCTTGGCGATCTGCTTTTGCAAGTTCTGTTTTATTCGGAAATGGCGGCCAACGAGGACCGCTTCACCATCGCCGATGTTCTCGACCACCTGAATCGCAAGCTCATTCGCCGCCATCCGCACGTGTTTGGCGACGAAGCCTCGCGCGCCGCCGGAAATAACGCCGAAGTCAATGCCGCCGTCGCGGGATCGTCGGCCGCTGTCCTGCGCAACTGGGAAGAGATCAAGGCGGCGGAGAAACCGGCAGGCGCGGCGCATCGCGACGGGTCTGCAGCCTCCGGAGCAGGGAATCAGCCGGCCTCGCGCCTGGACGGCGTTCTTCGCTCCCTGCCTGCGCTGGCTGAAGCCTCCAAGCTCGGCGCTCAGGCGCGAAAATCCGGCTTCGATTGGCCCAGCTGGCGCGAACTGTTGCCCAAAGTCGCCGAAGAAACCGCCGAATTAGCCGCCGAAGCCGAATCCAGCGACCCAGATCGTAAAACCGCCATTGAGGCCGAGCTGGGCGACTTGCTCTTCACCGTGGTCAATCTCGGCCGCCAACTCGGCGCGGATGCGGAGATGGCGCTGCGCAACTGCAACCTTCGTTTCCGCAGCCGCTTCAAAGAAATGGAGCAAATGTCTCAGCGCCCGCTCGAAGAATTGTCGCCGCCCGAGCTCGAGGCGCTCTGGGAGCAGGCCAAAAGAAAACTGGCGGGCGTTGAAGAACGCGGCCTCGCCGCCCGTGATCTCGAAAAATCCAATCCAGCCGCATCGCAAGCGCGGCCTGGAGCGCGAAAATGATCGAGATTCGCGGCTGCGAGGGATTTGATGAGATGGAAGCCTGCGTCGAGCTCCAGATTCAGACCTGGGGCTATGACGAAAGCGATGTCACTCCCCGCAAGACCTTCATGCTTGCGCAAAAAATCGGCGGCCAGGTCATCGGCGCCTTCGACAGCGACATTGCCGCTGGCCGGCCCGGCTCACAAGCCAAAGGGCTCGTTGCCTTCGCCATGTCTTTGCCGGGGATCAAGACGACGCAAAACGGCCCCCTGCCTTATCTTCATTCGCACATGCTGGCTGTCAGGCCTCCGCACCGCAATCGCGGTCTTGGAGCGCAACTCAAATGGGAACAACGGCGTGAGGCGCTCTCGCGCGGAATCGAATGGATCCAGTGGACGTTCGATCCGCTGGTCATTCCAAATGCTTTCCTCAATATCCACAGGCTGGGTGCCATCTCCCGCGACTATCTTGTGGATTTCTATGGTGTATCCTCTTCTCGACTGCAGGGTGGGCTTCCAACCGACCGCCTTTTGGCCGAATGGGAGCTGAATTCTCCACGAGTTGAGGCAATCCTCGCTCACCATCCCGCAGCCGCTCACTGCATTGAAGAACGCATTTTGGTTCCCGCCCCCATTGACCGTTGGAAGGCCAGCAAGACAAGTCGTGAAAGGGCCCTTGATGTCCAGACAGTGAATCGCCAAAAGTTTCAGGAAGCTTTTTCGCGGGGACTGGTTGTACTTGGCTTCTCTCGCGATGCGGAAGGAAACGGAGTCTTCGAACTGGGCCCCCTCACCCAGGCGGAATCGAGTCATGGTTCTGGCTTTTCTAAGGAATGCAAAACTTTATGAGAATTGATGCGATCATTCTGCGTGAAGTGCATATGCCGCTGGTACGTCCCTTTGAGACCAGCTTTGGCGTCACCCGCAACCGGCGGATTGTGCTCGCCGAGATTCAGTCGGAAGGACTTTCCGGTTGGGGCGAGTGTACGGCAGGCGAGCGCCCGTTTTTCTCCGGCGAATCCACTGACTCGGCCTGGCAGGTTCTTGTTCAGGAACTTGCGCCCATGCTGGCCGCCGAGTCCCCCGAGCACGGCGGAGATTGCCCCGCCATCTTTCGTGCCGTGCGCGGCAATCCTATGGCCAAGGCCGCGCTGGAGAACGCCATCTGGGATCTTGAGGCCCAGCGCGAAGGCGTCTCGCTCTCCCGCTTGCTGGGCGGCGTGCGCGACAGCATTACCTGCGGCGTCTCCATCGGCATCCAGCCCTCGATTCACGAGCTGCTCTCCATCGTCGAGCATGAATTGGCCTCGGGTTATCAGCGCATCAAGCTCAAGTGCAAGCCGGGATGGGACGTCGAGGTTTTCGAGCGAGTGCGCAGCCGCTGGCCCGGCATCCTCCTCAGTTGCGACGCTAACTCGTCTTATCGCCTGCGCGATGAGGATCACATCGCCTCATTCGATGCTTACGACCTGCTCATGATCGAGCAGCCTCTCTGGCACGATGACTTCTACTTCCACTCCGTCCTGCAAAAGCGCCTCAACACGCCCATTTGCCTCGACGAATCCATCCGCAATCGCCGCGATACATTAGCAGCCATCGAGATGGAGTCCTGCAAGATTATCAACATCAAGCTGGGCCGCGTGGGCGGCTTCTCAGAAGCCATTGCAGTGCACAACGCGGCGATGGAGCGGGGTATTCCAGTCTGGTGCGGTGGGATGCTCGAATCCGGTGTGGGCCGCGCACATAACATCGCGCTTTCCACCCTCGAGGGATTCACCCTGCCGGGCGATGTTTCCGCATCGTCGCGCTACTTTGCCGACGACATCGTTGAGCCCGCAATAACGGTTTCTGCGGAAGGCGAGATAGCGATTCCCGATTCTCCTGGCCGCGGTTATGAGGTGCGCACTGACTTGGTCGATCGCCTCACTGCACGCAAGGAAACCATCCGCGAGATGGCGTTGGTCGCCTAGACTGTGATTTTCTTCCATCAGGGCACGACCGCAAGGCCTGCCCTGCCGCCTCCGCCGGCCGCTCACTTTGTATATCGATAAACTTCATTTCGCTCTCTGGAACTCCTGCTGCCTGAAGTCCGTATTCCCTCTCGGCAATCGACGTTTCCTGGACGAAGACGCCCCCCATTCGGGGCAGGCATCGATTTTGTGACAGAATGCCCTGTGGCGTGACGAAACGCTGCGTTCTTGGCCAATGATTGCCGGCTCTGGACCTAAAATGATTCATATTGTTTTTAGGCAACATGAACCATTCCCACTCTTCGCGGAGGCTTTCAAAATGAATCGATTCTTTCCCTCGGCGGTCTTGCTGCTGGCCGGAGGCTTCGCCCTTGCGATTCCGGTTTCCTCCGCCCGCGCCCAGGCCGCGGCCTCAACACCGCTCGACGCCAATGGCCCCGTCAAGCTGCTGCCGGGACTCGATAAAGAGCTCATCGATACCGCCGCCGAGCCCTGTGTCAATTTCGCTCAGTATTCGTGTGGAAACTTCAGCAAGTTTTATCAAATTCCGCCCGACAAGCCAGGCTATGGAACCGCATACATCATCTACGACCATACGCAGGCGGTATTGCATGAACTGCTCGACTCGGTCGCTCTTCCCAGCGACCAGCACACGCCCAACGAGCATAAGATCGGCGACTATTACGCAACCTGCCTCGACGATAAAGCCATTCTCGCTGCAGGATTGAAACCGTTGCAGCCCGAGCTGGACCGGATCTCCGCGCTGACCGACAAAAAGCAGCTCACCGATCTCGTGGCTCACGATCAGATGATCAATGTGAACGCGTTTTTCAACTACTCCGAGCAGCAGGATTTTGCCGACGCGCGCCAGCAGATTGCCTTTGTCGACCAGGGCGGTATCGGCCTGCCGGAGCGCGATTATTACTTCCGCGCCGGCGATGCCGCCGAGAAAACGCGCAAGGATTATGTGGCGCACGTCGCCACAATGCTTGGCTTGCTGGGCGAGCCGTCAGATCAGGCCTCCGCGGACGCCCAAAAAATCATGACGCTCGAAACCGCGCTGGCCAAGGTGTCGATGGATGTGACCGATCGCCGCGATCCGCACAACGTCTATCACATGATGTCCACTGCCCAATTAACCCAACTCACCCCGGACATTGATTGGCCGCAGTTCTTTGCGAGCACCGGGGTGCCCGGCATTGCCAATCTGAATGTGGCGAATCCGGATTTCTTCAAGGGGCTTGAGGCCATCCTGGACTCCACAGACCTCGAGACCATCAAGGCGTATCTCCGCTGGCAACTCGTGCACAGCGCTCCGCATTACGCCCTTCCCAAAGCCATGGACGATGCGAATTTTGAGTTTTTCGGCCACGAGCTCAGCGGGCAGCCCGAGCAGCGGCCGCGATGGGAGCGCTGTGTGTCGGCGACCGACGACGCGCTCGGCGAGGCGCTTGGCCAGGTCTATGTGGCGTCGGCATTCTCCGCCGCGCAAAAGGCCTTCATGCTCGAGATGGTCAGCGACATCGAAGACGCCATGGACCGGGAGCTGGACGCGCAGGATTGGATGAGCGTTGAAACGCGCATCAAGGCCAAGCTCAAGCTGCACATGGTCGCCAACAAAATCGGATATCCCGATCATTGGCGCGATTACTCGAAACTGACGGTGGTTCGCGGCGATGCTATGGGTAACGCCCTCAGAGCTGCGGAGTTTGAAAACCAGCGCCAGCTCGCCAAGATTGGCAAGCCCGTCGACCGCGGAGAGTGGTTCATCAGCCCATCCACCGTAAACGCTTATTACGACCCGAACATGAACGACATCAACTTCGCCGCCGCATTCCTCCAGGCTCCGCTCTTCGATCCACAGGCGAGCGACGCGGAAAACTTCGGCCATATTGGCGCCATCGTGGGCCACGAGCTGACCCACGGCTTCGACGACGAGGGGAGCCAGTTCGACGGCAATGGAAATCTTTCCGATTGGTGGACCCCGGACGATCGCAAGAAGTTCGACGCCATGACAGATTGCGAAGTGAACGAATACAGCAACTTCACTGCCGTGGATGACGTGAAGCTGAATGCCAAGCTGACCCTTGGCGAGAACACCGCCGACAACGGCGGCCTCCGCCTCGCCTATATGGCTTTCCTTGCCGATGCCAGGCGCAAAGGCATCGACCTGACTGCCACCCACGACGGTTACACACCGATTCAGGAGTTCTTTCTGGCATATGGGCAGGATTGGTGCGGCGGTTGGCGGCCCCAGCTCACCAGGTTGCTCGCGCAGACCGATCCGCACTCCCCGGATTTTATCCGCGTGAATGGTGTGGTCCAGAATCTGCCGGAGTTCGGCAAAGCTTTCGGGTGCAAAGTGGGCCAGCCCATGATGCCCGTGAACGCCTGCCACGTCTGGTGAAATCTGGCGTCCCGCCTGATGGGTGCCCCAGGTCCCGTGCATTTGGAGACCAGGGAACCCGTCTCGCCCAAATCTGACTGTTGGTTTTCTGACAGGGCCTTTGCGCATCAATTCGATCTCAAAAACGCATCGACCTCGTGACGCATCGGCATCGACGCAGCCGCCCCTTTCCGCGTAACGCAGATGGCCGCCGCCGCATTGGCAAATCGCGCCGCTGTCCTCGCGTCCTTGCCCTCAAGCAGCGCCACGGCGAATGCCCCATTGAAACAATCGCCGGCGGCAACAGTATCGATCGCGTCCACCTTGAATG
>JASHSG010000059.1 GCA_030040935.1 Acidobacteriaceae bacterium
TAGCGTGCCCACCTGCACATCCACTTTGCCGTGCATTCCGAAATGGTCGACAGACCCGCGCCCGTTGCGGCCCAGCACACCCGATGCATGCGCATCGTCGACCATCATGATCGCGCCATATTTTTCCGCCAGCGCGGCCAGCTTGTCCACCGGCCCAATGTCGCCGTCCATCGAGAACACGCCGTCGGTGATCACCAGCTTTTTACCCGGCTCCGATTCGAGCTCCCGCAGCAGATCCTCGCAGTGTGCCGCGTCCTTGTGCCGGAAAACCTTGATCGTCGCCCGCGACAGCCGCGCCCCGTCAATGATGCTGGCGTGGTTCAGCTCATCCGACAGGATGAAATCTTCCTTGCCGAGGATCGCGCTCACCGTTCCCGCGTTCGCCGCAAACCCGCTCTGGAACACCACGCAGGCCTCTACATTCTTGAACCGCGCGATCCTCTCTTCGAGCTCCATGTGGATGCGCATCGTTCCCGCAATCGTCCGCACCGCGCCCGAGCCCACGCCAAACCTTCGCGTGGCGTCGATGGCAGCCTCGACGAGCTTAGGATGGTTCGCCAACCCGAGATAGTTGTTGCTGGCCAGGTTGATCACCTCGCGGCCGTCGTAGTGGCACACCGGCGCCTGCTGGTCGTCGAGCACGCGAAGATTGAAGTGCGTGCCCCTGGCGCGCAACTCCTCGAGAAAGGTGGTCAGATGAGCGAGTTGAGGGCGGTTTTGAGCCACGGTCATATCGATATCCTTAGAACAAGCTCTGGCCAAAGCATAGCGCGACCGGCGAGGTGGCATTCCCGGTCGTCAGACGTCAAAAAGGAGACCGGGGCGGCTCGTTCGTGGGGTTGGCCGGAGCCTCCCCCGGCCAGATACAATAGGGGTTTGCACAAAGTCATACAGAGAAGCGCAGGGGCTAACGCAATCATTTTGAAGAGTTGGAGCAGGTGCAAGTGAGAGGTTTGAATTGCCGCGGTTTGCGGCCCGAATTAGTTGCGGCACTGGGTTTTGCGATCGCGCTGGCAATGCTGTCGGCGGCCGGGTCGGCGCAACAAATACCGACCCACACTGCGCTGACGGTTGAGACCCGCAACCTCGCCGGGCGTACACAGGCAACTGCGACGGTAACTGTGAGCGGCGCAGACGGGCTGCCCGCATCCGGCGCAGTCGTCATTAAAGACGGGGATCGCGAGCTGGCCGAAGCAGTCTTGAATCGTCAAGGCGTGGCCGCGCCAGTGTTTTCGCTGTCGGGCGGCGATCACGGCCTGCGTGCGATTTACGTGGGCGACCAATCGCATCTGAGCTCGGCCTCCGTCACCAGCGACGCCACGGGTGAAGTCAGCTCTACTCCGAACTTCACTCTTTCGCTTGCGCCGGTGTCGCCATCGACGCTGCCCCTCACTGTTACGGCGGGCCAATCGGGCACCATTGCCGTCACCGTGGTGCCTGAAGACAACACAGCTCTCACCTCGCCCATGTTCGTCACTCTTTCATGTTCCGGACTTCCCAGCGAAGCCAGCTGCACCTTCACCCCGGAGTCCGTTGAGATTCTGCCGACCACCCCCGCCAGCTGCCCCTCGGGTTCGCAGCCGGCAGCTTGTCCGCCCGTCAGCTCCATGTTGCTTCAAACTTCTCAAGCCGTGTCGAGCAAGGTCGCGCATCCCGGGCTTCCGGGGAGCGGGGGCCATCCTGTCGCATGGGCGGTTCTACTGCCGGGCATCCTTGGGCTTGGTGGATTGGCGTGGAGCACGCGCCGCCGGCGCTGCTTTGAGCGCATGGCTCTGTTGGCATTCATCGGCCTCTTAACCGCTCTGGGAACAACGGCGTGCAAGCCTCTCTACGACTACTACGATCACGGGCCGCCGCAGCCTCCCGCGACTCCTTCAGGCACATACAATGTCACCGTCACAGCGCAATCCTCCGACGGGGTTACGGCGATCACCAACAGCACCACGATGGTGCTCACGGTGACCGGCGGTTCATAACAGCGGCTCTCCAATTCCTGCGAGCTTTCGAAGGCATGCCAGGCGGCGTTTCCTTTTACCCTCATCGGGAAAACTTGTCCGCGGAGACACGGCGGGAAGACACCGCCCATTAGCACCGATTTCGCTCCATGCAAACTTGAGAGCCGCTATAAACTGCCTGCATGACGCGGCGCCATCCCCTTCCCGCGGAGGTCTATGCCCTGGTGGAGCAGGCGCCGGGCACGGTGCTGCTTGAAGGCGGGAAACAAAACCACTCAGAAACCAAACAGAAACCGTGGACGCAATTGTTTACGGCTCCGTTGCGCGTGTGTCAGGCGCATTCGCCGGCAGAGATTCCCAGCCTCTTTGCGCAAATCGAGCGCGCCGTGGCGGCCGGCCAGTGTGCAGCGGGATTCTTCAGCTACGAGTGTGCGAGCTGTTTCGAGCCAACAGCAAAAGTCCGCGACAGCCGAAGAGGCGCCCCGCTGGCCTGGTTTGGAATCTATGCGCGGAGCTACGCATTCGATCACCAATCGGGAAAGTTTGTTTTCGATGACCCGCCCGGGCTCGAGCGATTCCGCGGCCAGTTGCCGAACGCCGAAACCGGAGCGCCGGAGCCCGAGATCGCCGCGGAGTTTGCGCTCACCGAACCCGAATACGTGCGTCGCATCGCTCAGATTCACGAGTGGATTCGCGCCGGCGATGTTTATCAACTGAACTTCACGGCGCCTGTGAGTATCGAGGCCCCGGGCAGCATTGCAGCCCGGTATGCGCGGCTGCGTGCGCGCCAGCCGGTCGACTACGGCGCATTCCTGCACACTCAGCCGGACCGGCGCATCCTCTCGTTTTCGCCGGAACTGTTCTTCCGCATCGGCAAAGACGGCTCGCGCTGCGGCGCTCGCCGCATCATCACCAGGCCGATGAAAGGAACCGCGCGTCGGGGGCGCACTACGCGCGAAGACCGCGAAATCGCCCAATGGCTCGCCAACGACCCCAAAAACCGCAGTGAAAACGTGATGATCGTCGACCTCGTGCGCAACGATCTGGGTCGCGTCGCGCAAACGGGCACCGTCAAAGTCGAAGAGCTCTTCGCCGTCGAGCGTTACCCCACGCTCTGGCAGATGACTTCGACCGTGAGTGCGGAACTGCGGCCTGACGCGAGCTTTCACGACGTCTTCCGCGCATTGTTTCCCTGCGGCTCCGTCACGGGCGCGCCCAAGGTGCGTGCCATCCAGCTCATTGCCGAGCTCGAAGACGCCCCGCGCGGTGTCTACACCGGCGCCATCGGATTTTTCTCGCCCCATGAGACGGTCTTCAACGTCGCCATTCGTACTCTCGAGCTCGAAGGCGGCCGCGGCGTCTTTGGCGCCGGCAGCGGCATCGTCATCGATTCCGACCCGGCCGAGGAGTACCGCGAATGCCTGCTCAAAGCACAGTTCCTTACCGGCCCCATCCATCGCATGAGCGCGCCGATTGCCGGGAATGTGCCGCTCGTCGCACAGCCCGACACTTTCTTTCTCATCGAAACGATGCTTTGGGATAATGGCTACCCGTTACTCGAGCTGCACCTCGACCGCCTCGCGGACTCGGCCGGCTACTTCGGCTTCCTCTGCGATCGCGCCGCGGTAAAGGCGGCGCTCGAAGATCACGCGCGCCAATTCATCGACGCCGCGCCGCGCAAGGTCCGCCTATTGATGGTCGATGCCGATGGCCGCGTCGAGATCGCGAGCGAGGTGCTTCCCCCCGCCGCCGAACCCGGCCGCATCGGCCGCGTCTGCATCTCGAATGTCCGTACTGACCCCGCCGACGCGACGCTCTACCACAAGACCACGCAGCGTCCGCTCTACGCCGCC
>JASHSG010000060.1 GCA_030040935.1 Acidobacteriaceae bacterium
TGAAACGAATACGGCGAGCTGCGCGGCTTGAAAGCTCCACCGCGCAAGAAGCCTCCGCCCGCGGCCTTCACCGCGGCAGCAATTTGAAAAATCTGTTCGCGGTTCTCGATCGCGCACGGCCCGGCAATCACGGCGACTTTTTGCCCACCGATCGAAGCGCCGGTTCGGAACTCCACCACCGTTCCTTCCGGTCTCCATGCGCGTCCGGCCAGCTTGTAGGGCGCGCTGATCCGGTGCACATGCAGCACGCCGGGGAGCATCTCATACTTGGTCAGATCCAGGCCCGCGGTAGGGCCCACGCCGGCCAGAATGGTCTGGAACTCTCCCGTAGTCCGATGCACGTTCACGCCCGCTTCCTCCATAGCGTTGATCACGGCATCGATCTGTTCTTCAGTAGCATCAACCTGCATGGCGACAATCATTGCTTTTTCCCCGTCTCGGGCCCGCTGCCCGCGGCTTGGCCCGGCTTCACGCCCTCTTTCGGGGCGGCCTGGGCATTTCTCTGGCTGGCCAGCTCGTTGCGCTGCAATGCCCGCATCACGTCGATGATGCGCTCGTAGATGTGCGTGAGCTCGATGTCGGGCAGCGGGCCTTTGTTGGCCGCGCGCACGTTGGCGTAGATGATCTTCTCGCGTTCCGGCTCGTAAACCGGAAGCGAAGTGGCGGCTTTGAGGTTGCCGATGGTTTGCGCCGCGCGCGCCCGCTCGCTGAGCAGCTCTACGAGCTGCCGGTCCAGCGCATCGATTCGGATTCGCAATTCTTCGATGGTCATTGCATCCTCTGAAAAGCCGGCCCTCAGCCGTGAGCCCTCGGCTTTCAGCTTAAAACCGCTGATGCAAGCTTCAACGGTTCAACCCACCACCCAAAAAGCTTGAGGCTGGAAGCTGAACGCCGACGGCTGCCCCTCTCACCGGGCCAGCGCCGCCTGAGGCAGGCGCAGGCCCTTGATAAAACCGGCGACAGACGCAGGCGCTGCATCAGGGCCACGTTCGGAAGTTGCGCGCTCGATCAGCTCGACCACGGCGCTGCCGATCACCGCGGCATCCGCGAACTCTGCCACCTGCGCCACGTGTCCTGCGTTGCTGATCCCGAATCCTACCGCAACCGGCAGGTTCGTCCACCTGCGGATGCGCGCAACGAGCGCCCTGGCATCATCAGCCACGCTCTTCTGCGTGCCCGTGATGCCCACACGCGAAATAGCGTAAACAAATCCCTTGCTTACCTTTGTAATCGCTTCAAGGCGGTGGTCGGGACTGGTCGGAGCAGCGAGAAAAATCGGCGCCAGCTTCACCCGATCCAGTTCCGACAAATATTCGCCGGCCTCTTCAACGATCATGTCTGTCGCGAGCACGCCGTCGGCGCCTGCCGCGGATGCATCACTGGCAAATTCTCGCAGCCCGTAGCGAAGAATCGGATTCAAATAACTGAAAACTACCAACCCGGCCGCGGGCCGCGCGGCGCGAATCTCGCGCGCTACCGCCAGAACGTCCTTAAGCCGCGTGCCGCGAGTCAATGCACGCTCACTGGCGCGCTGGATGATGGGACCATCTGCGAGCGGATCGCTGAACGGCACACCAAGCTCGATCACGTCAACGCCCGCGTCGATCGCAGCTATTGCAATCTCGCGCGTCGCATTCAGGCTCGGATCGCCGGCCGTCACGTAAACAACCAGGCCCGGCTTGTGATCGAAACGGATTGGCATTGAAATACCGTGGGGTCCCGATCATGAGACCCGGGGAAAGCCGAATCTCTCAAGCTACAAGTGCAATTCGCGGGCCAGAATCCCCATGTCCTTATCGCCGCGTCCGGAGAGGTTCACAATCAGTATGTCATTTGCGGCCATCGCGGGAGCGATGCGGACGGCCTCGGCCGCAGCGTGCGCGCTTTCAAGCGCGGGCAGAATGCCCTCGGCCCGCGCCAGCTTCACCACAGCGTCCAGCGCCGTCGTGTCGTCGCACGAGACATACTCCGCGCGACCCGAGTCGTGCAGCGCCGCATGTTCGGGCCCGATGGACGCATAATCGAGACCTGCTGACACCGAATGCGTCAGCGCAATCTGTCCATCGTCGTCCTGGAGCACGTACGAATAGGTTCCTTGCAATACGCCCGGCGCGCCGCCCTGGAACCGGGCCGCATGCTCGCCCAACGCCGGGCCGCGGCCGCCGGCCTCAACGCCGATGAGCCGGACCGCGCGTTCCGGAATGAATTCGTAGAAAGCGCCGATCGCATTCGACCCTCCGCCCACGCACGCAATCACCGCCGTCGGCAGGCGGCCTTCTTTTTCGAGGATCTGCTGCTTCATCTCCTTGCCGATGCAGCGATGAAAATCCCGCACCATGGTTGGATACGGATGCGCGCCCAGCGCCGACCCCAGCAGATAGTAAGTCGTCCGCACATTCGTCACCCAATCGCGCATGGCCTCGCTGATCGCGTCCGTCAAAGTCCGTGAGCCCGACGCGACGCCGCGCACCTCCGCGCCCAGCAGGCGCATGCGCTTCACGTTCAGGTCCTGGCGCTCCATGTCGACTTCGCCCATGTAGACGACGCACTCAAGGCCCAGGAGGGCGCACGCCGACGCCGTCGCCACGCCGTGCTGGCCCGCGCCGGTCTCGGCAATCACGCGCTTTTTTCCCATGCGTTTCGCCAGCAGGCCCTGGCCCAGCGAGTTATTGATCTTGTGTGCGCCGGTGTGCAGCAGATCTTCGCGCTTCAAATAGATCTCTGCCCCGCCCAACTGCTCCGTCAGGCGTTTCGCAAAATAGAGCGGCGTCGGCCGTCCCGCATAATCCTTCAGCAGAGAACTGAGCTCCGCCTGGAAATCAGCGTTGGCCCTGGCATCTTCGTAAGCTCGCTCCAGTTCGTCCAGCGCCGCCACCAGCGTCTCCGGCACATAGCGCCCTCCGTAGACGCCAAAGCGTCCCGCTCGCGATTCGCTCGGATTTGCTGAGACAATGATCGACGCCATACATAGCTCCCGCACCAATCTCGCTTAGAGAAGGGGGAACTTTCAGTGTACTAGGAGCGCACCTCAGGCGGTTTAGCCCCGCGCAGCCACCGGTTCATCGGCTCTGAGTACCACCGCGCCACCAGCGCGCCGAGCACCGCTGCGAGCGCAACTTCCGCAGCGATCCAAAGCAGGGGCGAGCCGCGACGCAGCCGCACATAGAGCGCCGTCAACCAAACCACGCCGAACTCATGAGTCAGGTAAATCTCGTAGCTGCGTCGTCCGAACCATCGCACGGGTGCAAGCCAGGCCCGCCCGGTGCGACCGCGCAGCACGCTCCCCAGCATCACCAGGCAAGTCCCGAATCCAAGCACCGTATCGTCGGTCCCGCTTCGTCCCAGAATCCTCACCCAATGCCACGGCCAAGCGACAATAAGCAGCATCATCGCGGTGCCCGCAATCATCACGGCCAAAAGCATCCTCGCGCCCATCCACTTCGGTTTCTTCCGTTCCAGCCAATCCATCGCCAGCGCGGTCAGGCATCCCAGCGCGATGCCGCTCATTCCCCCCAGGTATGAAGTGCCGCGCCAGATCGCGTTCGTACTCCACACGGTGCGCGCGAAGGGTCCCATCGCGACAAACGCCAGCAATACCGCCGCAAAAACCGGCATCCTGCGCCGTCGCCGCACGATCAAAAAGCACGCCAGCGGAAAGAACAAGTAGAACATCTCCTCGATCGAGAGCGACCACATCACGTCCCAGTTCGCCGGCAGATAGCCATGCACCGCTTCATACCAGTTCACCTGAAACGAAAGCGCCGCAAACAGCGCCCGCGGCAGCGACTCGCGCGCCAAATTGATTTGGAATCCGTTCACATGCAGCAGATCGAGCACGCTCAGAACCGCCAGAAGCGCCAGAAAAAGCGGCGCGATCCGCGCGAAGCGAATGCGATAGAACGCTGCCGGGCGCATTGCTCCGAGCGAACCGAAGCGGCGTAACGAGGTCAGAGTGATGAGAAAACCGGAAATGCAGAAAAACACTGTGACGCCATTGCCACCCTGCCAGAACAGCATGCGAAAAATCCGGCTTGGCAACAGCCCTTGAATGGAAATCGAGTAGGAGTAAAGCAGGCGGATCTGCCCGTGGAGCAGAATCACGGCAATGATCGACAGACCGCGCAGCAGGTCGACGCCATCAAACCGCGATGTGGCAGCTGGCGCCGAATACGGCTTTCCAAGCGTCTCGGGAGCCATCCCAAGAGTGTACTCGCGCTGTCCCGCTCTTCCGACACGCAGGCGCGAGGCTCTTTAAGGTCTACCTGTTTTTCCGGCTGATATCGCACAGCATGTCGGAGTGAATGTTCAGCCCGATATTCGTCATGTTGTACACGTGCTCGCTCGCCACCAGCCACACAATCTCGCAGATCGCGCGCTCGGAATAGTGCTTACGCAGCCGCGCAAACGTCTCCGGCTTCACATTCTTGTAGCGCGTCAGCTCGGTCACGTAGTCGAGCGCCGCCCTCTCCGCCTCGCTGAACAGCGGGCTCGCTGCATAATCCGCGAGCGCATCGAACTTCGCTTCATTCATCCGCGCCTTGATGGCGAACGCCCGGCCGATGTCGATGCAGAACTCGCACACATTGATGTGCGCCACGCGCTCCCTAACCAGCATCCGCAACTCGACTGGCAACTCGAGCTTTTGGTCGAGCCTGCTGATTTTTGCCGTGAAAATGCCGAACGCGAGCGGCATGCGGGCCGCATACACCTTGAGCGGCGTCATCACCTTGCCAAACTGGCGCCGCGACATGTTGTAGACCAGCTTCATCATCGGGCTTGACGGATTCTCGATGGGGGGAAGAAATGTCGCCATGCTGGACCTCCGGGGATTTTCTCTGCAGATTTTGATGAGCACGGACAGGGATTCGACGCTCTGTCTTTCTTATGATTACGCCGGATCGAACAGAAAGGTTACATCCGCGCCGAGCGCCGTGAAACTAGAGCGGGTTGCCCCGCAGGCCTGCCGCTCGAAGCTTCGCGTCGGTTTTTTCGCCCATCCTCACAACGAGTGGCGGCAGTGCTTCAATATCCGCTTGGGTTGTGCGAAAGTTCACGATGCAGGCGCGCAGGGCAAATCTGCCGCGCACGATAGCGTTCGAAAGGTACGCTTCGCCGCTGTTCTGCAAGTGTGTGAGCAATTCGTTGTTGAGCTGATCGAGATAGCTTTCTGTCTCGTCTCCGCCCGGCTCCAGATCGCGCGGAACAAACCGGAAAGTCGTGATGCTCAGATTTTGTGTCAATGCTTCCAGCCCGGCGGCTTGCGCAACGCGCTGGAAGAGCTCACCGGCCAGGCGAATATCTTCCGAGATCGTCTCTACGTAGCCGTCGCGGCCTGCCTGCTGCAATGCAAGCCACACCTTCAAGGCGCGAAAGCCACGGGAATTCTGCGGTCCAAGATCGTAATAATTGATGGCCTCGGTTTCGAAGTGGTAGTACGGCGGATGGTATGAGAATGCGTCGCGCAGCTTTTCGCGGTCGCGCACCAATGCGCATCCTGCTTCGAGCGGCGCATAGAGCCACTTATGCGGGTCCACTGCGATCGAATCCGCTTCGCAAAGGCCGGAAAACTCCGCAGGAGCGTCCGGCAAAATCGCCGCCATTGCGCCGTACGCGCCGTCAACGTGAAACCAGAGATTGAATTCACGGCAAATGGCCGCGAGTTCATGAAGCGGGTCGATCGCGCCCGTACCTACGGTGCCGGCCGACCCGACGACCAGAAACGGCCGATCGCCATGTGCCAGATCGGCCGCAATCTGTTGGCGAAGAGCAGAGAGATCAATCTGCATCCGATCGTTGACAGCAATCCATCGAATCGCATCCGTGCCGATACCTGAAATATCCGCTGCCTTCTGAACCCATGTGTGCGTTTCCTTTGAGCAGTAAAGGCGCAGTCGCGCGCCATTCAGTCCCTTCGCGCGAACATCGTGCCCGCACCTGGCCTGACGGGCGGCGAGAAAGCAAATGATATTGGCCATGTTGCCGCCGCTGACGAACAAGCCACCGCAATCGGTGGGATATCCAAGCATTCCCGCGATCCAGCGGATGGTCTGTGCCTCGATCTCGCTGGCCATCGGCGAAAGCGGCCACGCGCCCACATTCGGATTCACGGCGGCGGCAAGCAATTCGCTCAGCGCTCCAATGGGGGCAGCAGATGAAGTGACATAGCCCCAGAAGCGTGGATGGCCATTGAAAAGCGAGTGATCGAATAACAGATCGGCCGCGTGACCCAGCAGTCGAGCCGGATCCGCTCCCTGATTTGGCAGATCGCGATCGGCGTCAAGGGCCTGACGAACATCGACGGGCGACTCACCACACGTGACAGGCCTGCCGCGAAGCGAACCCAGCAGCGCAGCAATGCGGTCAATCAGGTTGTATCCGAGCGATCGAAAGTCCTCAGGACCAATATCGAGCGGCGAAACTCGCCCACCGGATTCTACATTCATTGCGGACCTCCGGAAATTCTCTGTTCGTCAGATCGTGGAAGCACTCGCGGCGCGCGCGTTCCTGATAAACGCACGCACCTTTGCCGCATCCTTCCGGCCGGGCCGCGCTTCCACGCCGCTCACCACGTCTACGCCCCAGGGCTTCAGAATCGCGATGGCTTCGGCAACATTCTCCGGCGACAACCCGCCCGCCGCGATGCACTTACGTGCTTTTGCGTTTTGGAAAATTGTCCTGCCGGCCAGAGCCCAATCGTAGGTCTTTCCTGTGCCGCCTACGGCCGTTGCTGTTCGCGAATCCACCAGAATCGCGTCGGCGTTTGCGTCCTGCGCGGCTTCAGCCGCTTGTTCCGGCATGCCCGCGTCAAAGTGCACCGCGCGAAGAATCCGCAGCTCCGGCCCGAACCGCGCGCGCAGCTCAGCCGCCAGATCGGCCGGAGCATTCCAGTGCAATTGCACTCCCGTCAGCCCGGCAGTCTCTACCGTCGCCGTGATTTCTTCGAAGGTCTCGTCCACGAATACGCCAATTTTCTCGATGTCGGGCGGCAATTGCGAAATAATCTTTGCCGCCTGCTCTGCCGTCACGCGCCGCGGGCTGGG
>JASHSG010000061.1 GCA_030040935.1 Acidobacteriaceae bacterium
ACCATCGATGGCCTCGCAGTCATCGGCACGCGCGAGACGCGCACCTTCAACGTCGGCGCTTTCGGCAACGACAAGCCAGTCGTCGTCACCAAGGAGATCTGGTATTCCCCGCAATTGCAGTTCAACCTCTCCGTCACGCGCGTCGATCCTCGCAATGGCACGCAAACGCTCGAAGTCACTGACCTCAAGCTCGGTGAGCCGGGACTGGAATGGTTCGCGATGCCAGACGGCTATCGCCTCGTCACAGGCCACGGCACCATGCAGCCGCATTATCCCGCCGAGCTCGAGCCGCTGATCGAGAAACAAGTCTCCGGAATGACGCCCGATGAGCTTTCCACCGCCCTCGCGCCCGTCGAGGCTGCCATCGGCGCACTCACCAAGGCCCATGCCGCCTCTGCTCCTAAAGACGGGAGCGAAGCCTATGCCGGACAGCTGCGCTCGCGGCTTGCGGGCACGCTCCGCACCATGCAACAGATCGACTTTTCACGCGGGCAGCAAAATGCCGAAGCCGATTTGCGCATGAACGAAACCTTTCGCGAGGTGGTCACGTCGCCCTGCGTTGACAAGGCGGAGCCCGGCGATCCACCCTCGGCTCCCTCGAGCGCCGAAGGTCTGCGCGAGGAACAAACTGCCTGGCTCCAGTTGCGCGGCGCCTGGGTCACATTCCTCCAGAAGCTTTTCCCCAATAACGATCCCGCAACTCTGGGCGTTACCGTTACCAATGAGCGTGACTCAGAGCTGCGCCGCGATCTGAATATCGAACGCAATCGCGGTTGTGTCCCCGAGGAGTCGATCGAGCCCATGCTGGTTCGCTACGTCACCGGATTCTCCGCCGATCAGCTCGATGCCGCCGTCAAGCCCATCGATGCGGCCATCGCCGCCTATGCCAGGGCGCACGCCGCATCTGAGCCCGGCGACCCCAACACCGATTTTGTGCGCATGACCGAACAGCAGTTGACCGCCGACCTGAACATGCGGCAGCACAATCCCGCGTTCTCGCAGAACCAGTTCCAGGGGACGGATCTTCGCCTTGAACTGGTCTTTCGTGGGGTCGTCTCATCGCCCTGCCTCGCCAGGTCCATCCCCGGCGATCCGCCCGACGCCCCCGTCAGCGAAGACAAGCTGCGCGCTGAACAGCAGGCGTGGATCGTCATGCGCGACGCGTGGACCAAATTCCTCTCATCGGTCTTTCCCGGCTCAAGCCCGGCCTCCCTCGACGCCATGCTCAATCAGCAGCGCACCGGTCAGCTCGAGCAGATTCAGAACATCGAGCGCAATCGCGGCTGCGTAGCTGAGGAATCGATCGAGCCCCTTCTGGCCCAGTTTGTTACAGGTATGACCGCCGATCAGCTTGACGCCGCCGTCAAACCGGTCGACGCCGCTATCCGCGCCTATGCCGCCGCCCATGCCGGCTCCGAGCCCAACGACCAGAACGACAACTTCGTGCGCATGCTCGAGCAGCAGCTCTCCTTCGAGCTGAGCAACCAGCAGCACAACCGCGTATCCGCGCAGGATGACTTTGAAGAAGCCGACCTTCGCCTCAACCAGGCCTTTCGCGCTGTCGTCTCCTCGCCTTGCCTCACCAAAACCATCCCCGGCGATCCGCCCAACGCGCCCGCAAACGAAGAAAAACTCCGCGCCGAACAGCGCGCCTGGATCGGCCTGCGCGATGCATGGACCGCGTTTATGGTCACCGCCTTTCCCGGCGCCAACCAGGCTGCCCTCGGAACCATGCTTACCGAGCAACGCACCGGCGAGCTGCTGCAGATTGAAAACATCGAGCGCAACCGTGGCTGCGCACCAGCCCAGTAAACTCCGGCTGCCGTCCTTGCAGCCGCGGCGGGCCGATTTGAAGGGTGCGGGCTTTAGCCCGTGCAGGTGCGGAGCAAAATCCTTTCGGGCTTCAGCCGCCAGGGGAGGGTCGATGCAAAATGATCGACTGTTCCCGTGCACGGCCGCTAGCCATCTATGGTTCGAACCCGTAGAATGATTGCAGGTAACTTCTCCTGCCGGAGGCAAACATGTATCCAGAACTGATGGTGATTCCCATGCGCGAAGAACTGGTGCGCGCCGGAATCAGGGAAACCCGAACCGCCGAAGAAGTGGACGCGGCGCTGGCCGAGCCGGGAACCACCCTCGTTGTCGTCAATTCCATCTGCGGCTGCGCAGCCGGCAAGGCCCGTCCCGGCATCCGCCTCGCTCTCGCCAATACTGCCAGCCAGCCCGATCGCAAAATCACTGTCTTCGCCGGCCAGGATCGCGAGGCCACGGAGCGCGCCCGCAGCTATTTCGAAAACCATCCGCCCAGCTCGCCCTCCGTCGCCATCCTGCGCGACGGCAAGCTCGTTTACCTCATGCAGCGCTCCGTCATCGAGCAGTCCACCGCGCAGGAGATCGCCTCCGAGCTCATGCGCGCCTTCGATGAGTTCTGCGCGAAAACTACCGCGTAATCCACCTGCGGTCAGATCCCAGCAAGCAGAACGGCCTCCCGGAAGGGAGGCCGTCGCTCTTTGTCTGAAAATCCTTCCCCTTAATCCGCCGATGCGGCCTGCGCCAGCTTCTGCACCTTGCTGTGTCTGACGGAGTAGCCGAAGTAGATCAGCAACCCGAAGATCAACCAGCCGATCATCACCGCCCACGTAATCAGCGGCAGCCGGCTCATCACAAATAACGCAGTGATGATGCCGAGGATCGGAACCAGCGGCACCAGCGGCGTGCGGAAAGGCCGCGGCAGCTCCGGATGCCGCACCCTCAGCACCCAAACGCCGGCGCAAACAATCGTAAACGCCAGCAGCGTGCCGATATTCACCAGGTCCGACAGAAAATCGATGTCCTTGAACGCAGGCATCAGCGCCACCACGCAGCCCACCACAATGGTCGAAATCCACGGCGTGCGGAACTTCGGATGCACCGCCGATGCCCACTTCGGCAGGAGCCCGTCCCTCGACATGGAAAAGAAAACGCGCGACTGGCCCAGCAGCATCACCAGCATCACCGTCGCCAGCCCGAACACTGCCCCGATTTTAACCAGCAGCGAGCCCCAGCTCACGCCGGGTGCATCGATTCCAACTGCCACCGGGTCCGCCACGTTGAGCGAGGTGTATTTCACCAGGCCGGTCAGCACCGACGAAACCAGAATGTAGAGAATTGTGCAAACCACCAGC
>JASHSG010000062.1 GCA_030040935.1 Acidobacteriaceae bacterium
CACGAGCTTCCGCCCGAGTACGAAAACTGGCTGGCCGCCGCGGCCGTGCTTCGAGATACCGGCAAATTCATCAATCATCAGGGCCATCACCGGCACGCGCAGTACATCATCTCCAGTTCGGAGCTTTACGGCTACACGCAATTGCAGCGCACATTGGTTTCGGCCATTGCGCGCTACCTCGGCAAGAGCCGTCCGCAGCCCGGCGATCGCGCCTTGCGCAACATTCCCGCCGACGAGCACAAGAATGTCAATCGCGCCGTGGTCTTGCTGCGCCTCGCCGTGGCATTGAATCAGGATCGCGCCTCCGACGTTCTTCGCGTCGGGACGCGGATCTATCCCAAAAGGATTTATCTGGAATTGCGGCCCGGCCGCACCGGCGCCGAGCTGGAATTGTGGTCTTTGCGCAAGGAAGCCGGCTACTTCCGCGAGGTTTTCGGGCGCGAGCTTTTCGTCGCGCTGGCGTAAACAATCCGCGCCGTGCGCGGATCCAAAAGCCACTGCAGCCGCGGCGGATGCCGCTCCATGTCCAAGCGCGCAACCGAGCCCTTGCGCATCCGTATCGAAGCGCCTCCGTTGCCGGACACGAGGCGGCCCAGGAACTGGAACATGTTAGGGTTGTGCCCGACAGCCAGAACCCCGTCGCGATCGGCATACTTGGCCAGCATGTTCTGGAAATCGGAGTAACTTGCGTTCAATCCCAGGCCCGGGCTGATCTCAACTTTCCCCTCAAAGCCCAACTCGGTACCGACAAGCTGAGCCGTCTGCATCGCGCGCTTGAGAGAGCTTGAAACAATCGTGTCGATCGGCGCCTTCAGAGCGGCGAGGACTCGCGCCATCAGCATGCACTGCTCTTTGCCTTCTTTCACGAGCCCCCGTTTCAGGTCGAGAACGGGGTTCTCGCGAATCGTGCCGGCATTCGCATGGCGCATAAGATAAAGGATCATGGGGATCGATTCGGAGGGGATTTCCGGCCTTGCCGAACTCCTTACATGCTCATTTTAACAGATTTGTAACATTGGTTCCCGCGCCGGAAGATCGCACGCTTGTGCATCGCTATCGCCTTCAAACCCCAGAGATTAGCCCTTAGCGCTGTTGCGTCACCTGAGGGCCCCTATTCGACGTGCACCGTCGTGCTCGCCTCAACGTCGCTCGACGAGTTCCCGATCATGACCCGAACTGGCTCTGCTTCGACGCGAAACCCCGGCAATTTCTCATCCCACCATGCCAGTTGCGAGGCCTTCAGCGGGATCTCCACCGTCGTCGTCTCGCCGGGCCCGATACCGATGCGCTTGAACCCCTCCAGTTCATTCGCCGGCCGTTCCACCTTCGAACCCAGGTGCTTTACATACAACTGCACCACCGCGTCGCCGGCGCGGCTTCCGGTGTTCGACACGTCCACGCTCACCGTCACCTCGCCGTCTTTTGCCAATGTCGCAGAACTGGTTCGCAGATTCGAATACTTGAAGGTCGTATAGCTCAGGCCATAACCGAACGGAAACAGCGGCTCGCCCTTGAAGTACATGTAGGTGTATCCGTCGCGGATGTTGTAGTCCATGCTCGGCGGAAGCTGATCGGCCGACTTCGGCCAGGTCTCCGTCAGGTGCCCGCCCGGGTTGTACTCGCCAAACAGCGCCTTGGCCAGCGCCGTTCCCTCGTCCTGCGAAGCATGCGTCATGGTCAGGATGCCCGGCACATTCGCCGCAGTCCAGTTGATCGCAAACGGAAAACTCGAAATCAGCAGCACAATGGTCTTCGGATTCTTGATGAAAACCTGCTTGACGATCTGCTCCTCGGCCAAATCGATGCTTTCCCGGTCGCGCCCTTCGCGCCCGTCGCTCGCGACCGTGCACGGCAGCGTGATGCCTCCGCCTTCACCCACCGTGTTGTACCACTCGTGCGCCTCGTCGCCGCAAGTCGGATCGTTGCCGATCACCACCACGGCCACATCCGAAGCGCTTGCCGCCTTCATCGCATCGGTCTCTCCAGCCGGGGTGTCATAGGCGGCGTAGTTCACCGTCACGTTCGGTCCCGCCAGGTCCTTGATCCCCTGCAAAGGCGTTACGGTGTAAGGCGGCGTACCGCCATACCAGTCCCAATGAACTGAGTCCGCAAGCGGGCCGATTACGGCGATCGACCTGATCTTGGTTTTGTCCAGAGGCAGAATGCCGTTCTCATTCTTCAGGAGCACCACCGACTCCAGCGCCAGCCGCCGGCTCACATCGCGGTCCTTGTCGGTATTCCACGGCTCCGGCGTGTCCCCGCCCGAATCCCCGCTCGAGCCTTTGATCTTCGCGTACGGCACCATCTCCGGCGGATCCAGCAGTCCCAGCCGCACTGTCACCCGGAACTTCTGCCGCAGCAGCCCGTCGATCTCGGCTTCCGTGATCTCGCCGTCCTTCAGCGCCGCCGTTGTCTCATCCTTGTACTTGTCGAGAAACTGGTTGATTCCCGATTTCAGACACGCCACGACCGCCGCCTTCTGGTCCGGAAACAGATGCCGCGGATTCACCAGCAGCGTCACCGCTCCGCCATCGCTCGAAAAAACATCCACGCCCCACTGATCCCGCACAATGCTCTTCAGAATCGGGTTGACGGCCATCGCCGTGCCATTCCACGCGTTATACGACGCCATCACTGCCTTCGCCCCGCCATCCAAAAAACCCATCCTGAACGGCACCGAGTAGTACTCCCAGAACAGCCGCTCGTCGAAATCCGACGAAGTGTAGTTCCGGCCGTTCTCATTCTCGTTGGCCAGAAAATGCTTGAGCAGCGCCGCTGCCTGCCAGTACTTCGGATCGTCGCCCTGCAAGCCCTTGATGAAGGCCACGGCCATCGTCCCGTTCAAGAATGGATCTTCGCCGTACACCTCCTCGCTGCGACCCCATCGCGGATCACGATCGAGATCCGATTGCGGTCCCCACAGCATCAGAATTTGCCGATCGTACTTCGCCGTCTGCGTAATGTACCGCGCCTCGTAGCCTTCCACGCCTGCCGCCTCGCGCACCAGCTCCGGGTCCCACGACGCGCCCATCCCCGGCGGCTGCGGAAACTGTGTCGTCGTAATGGGCTGCCGCGCCCCCCTCGCCTGGCGCTGCACCACGCCGTGAATCCCCTCGGAGGCGCCGTAACTCATCACGCCGAGCCGCGGCACTGCCGTATTCGTGCCCAGGCAGTCGATCTTCTCGTCGATGGTCATCAGCGAAAGCAGGTTGTCGATCCGCTTCTCCATCGGCAGGGTCGGATCGTTGAAGGGATAGTTTGGTTTCTGGGCCTGAGCCCCGACAATCGAGCACACACAGACACATACGAAAGCAGCGAATTGATTTTTCCTCAACATGGGTCCCTTGGGTTTTAATCGATCGGAAATTCGAATTCAAAACCAGCGCAATTCTACGCCTTAAGGTGCTGCCCCTGAAGCTGGCACCTTCCGTGCACGGTCAACCTCAAAAGAACGGTCGTCCTGCGCGAGTCCGCCTTGGAGGGGCGAGTCGAAGGACCCGAATTTGAAACATCGAGTCAAAGAACGGTCTTCGAGTCGACATCGCCGGTCCGCCACATCTCGCTCACCAGCAGTCCACTCGCCCACGCCCGATGCCGCGTGAGTTTGAAGCCAGCTTTGCTCAACGCTGCACGATGGTCCGGCAGCGAGCGGACACGAAGTCCGGTGAGCACCCCGAACGCTCGATAGAGCAGCCAGACCAATGGGCCCGCAATGATCCCGCCGAACCATCCCTCTGGAATCGCAAACTCCGACACGATCCAGGCGGCAGAAGACGAGACGGCGCCGCGCAGCCTCGCTGCCAGTTCGAGACACTCTTCCGTGGTTAGGCAATCGAGAAAAAAGTGCGCGACCACGAGATCGTACGGCGGGTTTTGCGGTTTCCATTCGCGCGCATCGGCGCAGTGAACGTCGATCCGGTCTGAATTCGCGTTCGCATGGCCGAGCAATGCGTCAAGCATCGCGGAACTTGCGTCCACAGCGTCAATTCGAACCTGAGAGTTGGCTCGAAGCAGCTCCGCCGTAAACCTGCCGTCGCCGTCGCCCAGAACCAGCGCGCGCCGAATCGTCCCCAGTTCGGGAAGAAAGGCCCGCCGGCAATCGGCCAGAAGTGTGCCGAATGTGAATGCTTCCAACCACCTGTAAGGTTTCGCGAGGCCATCAAAATTCGGCGCTTGCAACATCGCGGAGATCCATGCCAGCTCGGCCTCGAATTCAGGTTTGATCGCCGTATTCATCACAAAATAAGCAGCAGGGGAGTAAGCAAAACGAAATCAGCTGCAGCGCGCAGAGCAAGCGGCGCCAACCGGAGCCGCGCGCGGTCAAGCAACGCGAGCAAAAGTGCGCTCGCCGCGCCGGCCAAAATCAGCGCCGCCGCGCGTGGTTGCGATGCGCTCGCCGCGGCCCCAAGCAGCAGGCCCGCAAACGCAAACATCAGAGGCACGTCAGCGTTCGCCCCCTGCTCTGCCCGCCCGAAGAACCGCTCGGTCCGGCGCGAATGACGAGCGCGAACAGTCCCGGTTTTTCCCGGCGATTCCCACCTTGCGATGCACCAGCAATTCAGCCACGCGAGCCCGGCGAAGTAAACGGCGGGTATCCAGAACCACTGGTTTGAGATTTCCGTCGTCCTTGAATGATCCAAGCCCGCCCACGCCGGAAGGACGCACCCCGCCGTGAATAGCACCCCAACCAGCAGCTCCTTTCTGACCGGAGACGGCAGTAAACACCGGCCCCGCCGGCGTGGCGGCAGTGCGTGAATCCCCGAAAGATAAACCAGGGTGGCACCGGCCAGAACGGCACCTCGATTGCGGACGAAAGACGGCATGAGGGCCAGGGCGAACGTCGCCGCCGCGATCGCAGCCGCGGCCGCAAGCGGCGTCATCCACCTTCTATGCCGCCAATGGAAAAAATGCCGCTCGCGCAGCGCCAACTGAGCAAGACGGGACGACGAAGCGGCCCCGCCGCGCGCATCCAGCACCCTCGCATCGAGAACGCGATCGCAAACATACGCGCACCAGACCGTCAGCGCCAGAACCAGCAGGACTCCGCGTGCCAAATAAGCCCCGCCTGCCCATGCAAACCCGAGCGACCATGTCACGGCAACCGTCGGAGCATCCAGGCTGGTCAGATGCCAAATGGCCAAAGCAGGCGGCGCGTGCAGTCGCCAACTCTCGTTCTGCCTTTTGCGATTGGCGTCGGCAACGAACCTGTCGCGAACCGGCAACTGAGAGACGGGAAGCAGCACGAATTTAATCTTAGGCGGCGGGGCCGCGCGGCCGTTTTCGAAGCTGGGGAAAGAAAGGGCAAAAACACCGGGCCGTAACGTCGCTTTGCCCCCTTACTAAAGTGTGGGTTAACCCGGCTTGAATCTGCGATTTCAAGGCTAAGATGGTCCCAGAGGTCCAGTCGTATGATCGAGACCATGAGTGCAACGGCAGTCGGCCGCGAATGGGCGGGAGGCATCGCCGACGGCAGATTCCCACTCCTTCAATGGATTGGCGGTTCCGAAGCGGCAGGTGTCTTTTCTACTGAGCTGACTGAGCCCTCCCGGAAGGCCATCATCAAGCTCATTCCGGCTGACATCGACGATGCCGAAGCGCGCCTTTCCGCATGGGAAGCGGCATCTACCCTCTCCCACCCCAACCTCATGCAGGTCTTTGCGCACGGCCGTTGCGAAATTGACGGAGTTCAATGCCTCTACGTCGTCACGGAGTTTGGTGACGAGGTTCTGGCTGAAATCCTCCGTGATCGGCCGCTTTCGCAGGATGAAACGCGTGAATTGCTGGGCCCCGCTCTTGAAGCGCTCTCGTATCTCCATGGCAATGGTCTTGTTCACAGCCGGCTCAAGCCTTCGAACATCATGGCCGCCGGTGACCGCCTCAAGCTTTCTACCGATGGTCTCGCCTTCGCGGGCGCAGCGGCCAGGCCCTCGGCCGCGCGAACGGTCTACGACGCGCCGGAGACCGAGCAGGGCATCATCGAACCGGCCTCAGATCTCTGGTCGCTTGGAGCAACATTGGTTGAGGTTCTAACGCAGCGCCCACCTGAGTGGGATGGCCTCGCATCCTCCGAGCCGATGGTGCCGCAGTCCGTACCGCAACCCTTTGCCGCCATCGCGCGGCGGTGCCTGCGCGCAGACACGGCTCGTCGGGGCACGATTCAGGCAATGCTGGCGCGCCTCGACCCAGTCAAAGCTTCTCCAGAGCCGGAAGTGATACCGGTCAAAGCATCCCCTGCGAAAAGTCGCATCGTGCCGCTGCTTGCACTGGCGGCGGCGGTGCTCATCGGAGCCGGAATCTGGGTTACAGTCTCGCACCGAACGCAACCGCCCGCGGCAACTCAGCAATCCGAATCCGCGCCGCCCTCGGAGCCAACGCCTCAAGTCCAGCCCTCGCCTCCCATAGCCGCTGCTCAATCTGCCGTCCCGCCGCCGGCTCCTCTTCCGGCGCCACTGCCCCAGGCCCATGCCCAATCGCAGACCCAACCTGAGTTCCGACCCGAGCCTCAACCCGCGCCCCGGGCAACCCAGACTCCGCTGCCTGCCGCAACAGGCATTAACCCCGCCGTCGTGAACCAGATCCTTCCCGACATCGTGCCCAGCGCTTTGAAGACCATCAGCGGGACCCTCAGAGTAGCGGTCCAGCTCACCGTCGGTGCCGACGGTACCGTGACCGACGCTGCGCTTACTTCGGCAGGGCCGAGCAAGTATTTCGCCGGCAAGTCCATTGAGGCGGCTCGCCATTGGAAGTTCAAGCCCGCCGAGGCGCCGAGCACCTGGACGCTGGAGTTTCAATACACGCAGAGTGGAATCCACGTCGTCGCACAGCCGGCGGCGCCTTAGGTATCAGTCGGCCGCCGTCTCGGCCTTCTCCGCAGTTTTCAGGCGTGGTTTGGCGTCGGATGAGGGAATCGCGTCTAAATCCGTCTTTCCCTCCGCCAGTTGCATAAGAAATTCCTGCGCCGAGAATGGCTGGGCGTCCTTAATCAGTTTGCTGGCTCGCATGTAGATGCCGTCTGGTTGCTGGATGCGCGCCTTGATCGTGTCGGCCATGTACGCCGGCAGGATTTCGCCGTGGATTCGCGCCAGAGCCGCCGGATCGCGCACCGGGAAAACCACTTCGCAGCGCTCGAACAAATTACGCGGCATCCAATCGGCAGAGCCGATGTAAATCTCGTCGCTGCCGCCGTTGGCGAAGTGATAGATGCGCGAGTGCTCCAGGAACCGGCCGACAATGGAACGGACGCGAATCCGTTCCGACATTCCCTTCACTCCGGGCCGCAGAATCGAGAGCCCGCGAATAATCAGGTCAATCTCCACGCCCGCCTGCGACGCCTGGTAGAGCGCCTGAATGATTGAGGGCTCGAGCAGAGCGTTCATCTTGGCCACGATGTGCGCCGGCTTGCCGGCCTGTGCGTGCTCCTGCTCGCGGCGAATGAGGCGAAGGAAACTCTCTGCCATGGTCAGCGGCGCCACCAGCAGCGGGCTGTAGTCGTCGACTTCGGCGTGAGCGGTCAGGTAGTTGAACACCATGTGAACCCGCTCGCCAATCTGCGGGTCGCTGGTCAGCAGGCTCAGGTCGGTATAGAATCGCGCGGTATCGGGGTTGTAGTTGCCGGTGCCCAGATGGCAGTAACGACGGGTCACTCCGTCCTCATCGTGCCGCACCAGCATGGCCAATTTGCAGTGCGTCTTCAGCCCCACCACGCCGTGAAAAACCTGCACGCCCGCATCTTCCATGCTGCGCGCCCAGCGGATGTTGGAGGCCTCGTCGAAGCGCGCCATCAGCTCCACCACCACGGTAGCTTCCTTGGTCGCGCCGGCTTCGGTCAGGGCCTGGAACATCGGTGAATCGTGGCTGGTGCGATAGAGCGTCTGCTTCATCGTCACCACAGCGGGGTCTTGTGCTCCCTGCTGGATGAAGTCGACTACAGGATCGTAAGAATCGTAGGGGTGGTGGAGAAGAATATCGCGGTGGCGCAGTTCGTCGAAGATTCCGGTCGACTTGCGGCTCATCAGCAGCGGTTTGGGCGTGAAGGGCTGAAACTTCAGGTCAGAACGCTGGACATCTCCATAAAAAAACATGAGGCGGGATAGATTGACGGGGCCCTCGCAGCGAAACACCTGGTCCTCTTCCAGTTCGAAGTTCACTCTCAGGCGTTCCACAATCTCTTTGTCGGCGGTGCTCTCAATCTCCAGGCGCACCGCGTCGCCCTTGCGGCGGTTATGCAGCTCCACGCGAATCGTTTCCAGAAGCGACCGCGCTTCTTCCTCTTCAAAATAGAGGTTCGAATTGCGGGTCACGCGGAACGCCGCCGACGCCAGCACTTCGTATCCGCGGTACATGCCGGCCAGATGCTGCTCGATGAGATCCTGAAGCAGCAGATAGTCATGATGATCGTGATCGCACGGCAGGCGCACGAAGCGCGCCAGGGCGCGCGGCACCGTCACCACTCCAAGCACCAGCGGTCCGGAGCTGCGCCGCTTGGCACGCAGCAGAAGCGCCAGGCAAAGCGCCTTGTTGAGCACGCGCGGAAACGGATGTGCGGGATCGATTGAGATCGGCGTCAGCAGCGGATCGACTTCGCGCTGGAAATACCCGCGCGCGAATTCCCGCGCGTGCTCACTGAGCTCGTCCCAGGCGAGCAGCCGGATCCTCTGTTTGCGCATATCGGGCAACAGTTGCTTGTTCCAGCAGTGGTATTGAGCGGTCACAAAGCTGTGAATTTCGGAAGTGAGCGCTTCAAGCGACTCATCGGGCCGCAGGCCGTCGTAGCCTGGTTCGCGGTAGCCATCCTCAATTCGCTGCATCAGGCCGGC
>JASHSG010000063.1 GCA_030040935.1 Acidobacteriaceae bacterium
TCGAGCGGAATCTCCACCGGCTTGCCGACGTCGGCGCCGAACAGCGTAAGTGTGTACGCGAATGCCCCGCCATGCTCAAGGTGCGCCAGAGGGATCAGGTTCTTGGGATGAAACTCGGCTACAGCGCCAAGGCGGCCATCGACGGAAAAAGCCAGATGAAAGACCCCGGCGATTGCAGGCAACGGAATCCGGTCGACGACTTCCGCTTTCTGTGCGTCAATGACTGTGATTTCCGACTCCGGTGGAGTGCGATTTTCAAGTCCCGTCCGCAGAGGCGAAGGATTGGGATAGATATGCGTTGCGTAAATCCGCTTGCCATCCGGCGAAAGAGTTAGATAACTTGCGCCGCGTCCAGCCAGCAGACGCTTCTCTTCCACGCCGGTCTGCGCATCCAGAACCGCGATATCGCCGGAAATTCGATTCGCGACAAAAACGTATCCGCTCGCCGTGGCTTCGACGACCGACGACGGCTCCGCGCCCACCGGCCACGCCGCTACGACGGCGAGCGTCCGAGTGTCGATGACCGAAACTGTGTCGTCCCATGAATTAGCGACAAACAGGCGCGATCCGTCCGGAGAGAGCGAAAATCCGCGCGGCTCGTGCCCTACAGAGATGCTCTTGATGGGAGCGTAGCTGGCCGCGTCAAGCACTCTTACCTCGTCGCTCTCGTTGCACAACACATAGATCCGCGCGTTGTCGGCCGAGAACATGACTTCCAGCGGCGAGGCGTAGCTCTGTTGAGCGTCGGAGTCGATTACGGTTGCTGCGTCTACGCCCGCCGCATTCCAAAACGCCTCGAGGAGCAGCACGGCGCCAAACGCGGAAAGACCTGCAGCGGAGAGGAAATTTTGACGAATTTTACCAGGAGTTCGCGTCATCGTGCGATCCTTTGCCCTGGTTCCTGAACTATCAAAATGCGATCCGCCGATTGCGCTTCAAGGGTTTGCACAATCCCGCTGGGCCAGCGAACAATGAGCTTGTCCACGACTCTCGCCGCGCCGAGACCGAAGTGCAGCCGGCCGTCGTCCTGAGAAAGGTATCCAGAGCCTGCCACACGCTCGGCTGTCCACCGTTTGCCGCCGGCCATCACCTCCACGCGCGCTCCAATTCCATCTCGATTGCTCTTTGTGCCTATCAGCTTCAGTTCGATCCAGTGTCCCGCGCCCGTTGAGACATTGCGCAGCAGCTTACCCTCAGAGTTGAGATTGACCACGTAGGCATCGACCTTTCCATCGTTCTCGTAGTCGGCAAAGCACGCTCCGCGCGCGACAGTGCGCTCGCTCAACACCGGGCCGGCGTCGAGCGAAACATCCTGGAATCGCCCGCCGCCCAGCCCGCGAAACAGCGTGTGCTCCTGCGGGATCATTTGAATCAAACCGCCGTGAAAAATGAGAATATCGAGCTGTCCGTCGTTGTCGAAGTCGTAGACACCGGTGCCCCAGCTCGCGTACTGCGCGTTCGCCTGCGACACGCCATTGGACGCGCCCATATCCTCAAAACTCTGCTTCCCCGTATTGCGCAGAAAACGGTTGTAGTGACCGTCCGTTACCCACAAATCGAGCGCTCCGCGGCCCTCGAAGTCCGCGAACACCGGACCCATCGACGAGGTGGATTCCCCGTTCTGCCCGAAAGCCGTTCCCGTGTCGTTGCCGATCTCTTCGAAGGTTCCATCATGTTTGTTGTGGAAGAGAAAGTTTTCTGTCCGGTCGTTGGCTACATAGATGTCGTCCCACCCGTCGTTGTCGAAATCCGCCGCCGTCACGCCCATCGTGCGACCGACGTATGCTCCGATGCCCGACTTATCCGTCACATCGGTGAACGTGCCGTCGCAGTTGTTGTGGAACAGCATGTTGGTCTCGCCCTCGTAGTCCAGCGGACCCGGATAATTGGTCGGCGCATAAAAGGCGCGGTAAGCAGGATCGAACTTCACGTAGCGGCCCACAAAAAGATCGAGGCAACCGTCCTTGTCGTAGTCGAGCCATGTGGAGCTGATCGCCCATCCATCAACCTTGATGCCAGCCTTCTCTGTCACATCGGTGAAGTGGCCGTTGCCGTCGTTGTGATAGAGAACGACCTTTCCGTATCCGGTCACAAGCAAGTCTTCGTAGCCATCGTTGTCATAATCCGCTGCTGCAACCGCGACCGAATACATATCGGGATTCAAACCAGATTTGTCGGTAACATCGGTGAAGTGACCGTTGCCATCGTTGTGGTAAAGGTGATTGTGCGGCGGAGGATTGGGCTTGTTCTTCATTGGAAAGGGGTGCATTGAATCGTCAAGCGGTCTTCCGCTAACCACGTAGAGCGATGGCAGGCCGGAGTTGTCGTAGTCGAACCAAACGCAGCCCGCGCCCGTTCCCTCGAGCAACGATCCCAGCTTCGACGATCCAAAACTATGCGTGAAGTCGATACCAGATTTCTCCGTGGCGTCTTCAAATCGAATGTCGGACTGAAGCGAAAGCGACGCGGGGGCGGATGTCGCATCCGGGGCCGCTTGCGGCGCAGTTGGTGCCGTTTGCGCGGCGGCATTGAGCGCCGCCAGCGAAACGACGCCGAAAAATCCAATGAAAAACTTAGATCTCAGCTTAATTTCCATGCGGTGCCCCCGCAGCATTCTTCGCGCCAGCCAGATCCACGGGCTCCGTAGTGCGCATCAGCACTTGCGGCACGCGGTTCTCCGATGCGCGCTCCGGCCCCGCATGGCAGCCCACGCAAATGCGCTGCTCGCCGCCGCGCGCCCAGAACCAGCCATGCTCCTGCCGCAGAACGACTCCCCGGAAGTCGAGCAGCTCGAATCGGATCGGCTTGTCGGCCGGCACCTTCACAAAGAACGATCCGTCCGATTCAACCGGCGCAGTTCCCAACGCGACGGCGTGGCCTGAAGCATCCTGCACCTGCAAGCGCACCGACACGGGTTTGCCTTTCAGATTTCCGTCGCGACTCACGCGCGCATCAAGCGCCATCAAATTCGCGTAGTCCCACGGATGCAATCCTGACGGATGCCGATTGGGCCGAACCCGCGGCGCGACCAGAACAGGCTCGACCAGGTCCTCGCCGCCTATCGCCGCAACGGTCTTCATCACCGCCGCTCCAGGACTCCAAATCCCAATTGCGAACCTCGCGTCGGCATCAGCCCGTGCACTCATCAGCCAGATTCCCTGGGCCGTCTCGGCAATCGAACCTGCGTACTCGCCGTGCGGTGCCTGAATCGGCTCCTCATGCGCCAGCGCCGAAGTGAAGCGGGCCAGAGACTTTCCGTGCGTGAACACAACGTCGCCCGACGCAAGTTGGGTTCCGCCCCAGCGTGGCCGGCCATGGTCGCAGCGGATCGACTCCACGCCCGATCCGTCGGCATAGACCAGATAGAGCTCCGGCGTCGATCCCGCGTTCAGCGGGAATCCGGCTTCGAACAGGATCCGCCCGTCGTGCAGCACATCAGCGGGAAATGCGTTCGCCCCTGCGTAGGTGAGCTGCAAGATCCCCGACCCTGCCGTCGGATTCAGGAACTTTGGGGCCGGGAGCCCGTCATCGCTCGATTGCAACTGGAACCCTGCCGCAGTCCGCTGCGCCCAAACCAGTCGTCCACCGGGCAAATAGAGAGGCCGTTCCGCGTCGCTGGCCGTGCCGGTTACCTTCCGCACTGAGCGATCTTTGAGAGTCAGTTCCCAAATCTGCCACTGATCGCTCGCAGACTTTTTCCCGGCGAACAGGACCCGCTCGCCATCGAAGGATACGTTGGCGTCTGCTGAAGCCGCGAAGCCCGTCAGCAGCGGCTCGGGTTTGCCGGCGTGCACAAGCAAAAGTTGTGCGCCCTTAGGAAATCGCTCCCGGCCGCGCAGCTCGGCAAGCGGCTTATAAACCGGTGCAGCGGTTACGATGAAATCCGGAATTTGCTCGGCGTCGGGCGGCAGCCCGAAGGCGGCCGAGAACATCGTTGAAATCGCCACGATGGCGAGCCCTGCGGAAAGCGTTCTCATGCCACTGCCTTTGCAAAGCTCAGGTCCACGCATTGCGCCTCGCTTGGATTCTGTTCGTGCAGGCGTGCATCGTGCAGCGCAATCCAGGGTTCGAGATCCGCCATCATGGCGGTAAATCCCGGAAAGTCCATCGACTGCTCGCCGTCGCTCCAAGCCTCGGCGGGATTTGGGTGTACTTCAACGATGAGCCCATCGGCGCCGGCTGCGATTCCGATCTGGGCCAGAGCGGGGACCAATTCGCTCACGCCAGCCGCATGACTCGGATCGGCAATCACGGGAAGATGTGTGACTTGCTTGAGCAGCGCGATGCCTGCGGCATCGAAGGTATTGCGCATCGCAGTTTCGAAGGTGCGGATGCCCCGCTCGCAGAGAATCACATTGGCGTTGCTGTTGCTCAGAACCACTTGTGCCGAGCGCAGCAGATCGCCAATTGTCGCCATCATGCCGCGCTTAAGCAGAATCGGCCGTCCGGACCGTGCAGCAGCCTCGAGCAGAGAATCGTTCTCCATGTTCCGCGAGCCGATCTGAAGTATGTCAGCATACTCAGCTACCAGCGGAACGTCTTCCTCCGCCATCACCTCGGTCACAATGGCGAGGCCGGTTTCGTTGCGTGCAGAGGCAAGCAGTTTCAGGCCTTCGCGGCCCAGCCCTTGAAACGAGTAAGGAGAACTGCGCGGCTTGAACGCTCCGCCACGCAGCACGCGCGCTCCCGCGCTGCGAACCTTATATGCAGTTGCCATGAGCTGGTGCTCGGATTCGACCGAGCAAGGACCTGCCATGACGACGAATTGGTCACCGCCGATCGCAACGCCGAGCACCGAAACAACGGTCCGACCGCGCCGTGCTTTCAGCAGAACATCGGGCGCTTCGGCAAATTGCTCGTGCCAGCTTTCGCGCACACTAGGCGCTCCATCCGGCCTCCAGTTTTTAGGGAAGTGTCAGTGTACCGCTATCGGGGAAATGTGGCCTCCATCAAAAGGTTGACCCACGGAGCGCCGCATGCGAGCGCTGCATATCCCGGATTGTCGTGCAAATCGATCATTCGGCGGGAGAACGAGGCCGGTGACTTCAGTCAAGCTCCATTGGTGGCGGGCGGTAGCCAAACGCCGCATCGACCACAGCCGCCACGCCCAGCGCAACCTCGTCCTCGAATGGCCGAGCAACAATCTGTATACCAATCGGGAGCCCTTCAGCGGAGGCGCCTACTGGAACCACGACCGCCGGGCAAGCCGCCGCGTTGAACCATTGCGCAAATCGCATGGCATCGAGGTATGCGACGGCCTTGCCGTCGATCGTCCATCTGCGCTCGCCATGACGGAACGCGGGAATGCTGGCGACCGGGCAAAGCAAAATCGGATGCTCGCTCATCTCAACCAGGGTCTTTGCGCGCAAAAGATCGAGTTCCGCCCAGGCGCTGAGCAGCTCCGTCGCACTGAGCGGTCCTGCAGCTTCCGCGATGGACAGAAACGCGTTGAAGATCGGGCTCAGCATCGCGCGCTTGTTGCGAATCTCCGGCTCATAAAACATGGCTCCGCACTGCACAAAAAACTTCCACCACAATCTGCGTGACGATTCGAGCGTGGCCGGGCGGAAAGGCTCCACGCGAAAGCCGGCATCGCGTAACGCGTGCGCCGCCGCATTCACTGCTGCGCGCGTTTCAGGCGTCACGGGAGCAAGACCATCGTCTTCAAAGAACCCGATTGTTCCCGCTCGCAATTCTTTCGGGCCCGGACGCTTCAGCGGGACCGGTGCGCTCGCCGGATCAACGGGATCATACCCGCTGAGGGCTTCAAACATAAGCGCGACGTCGCCAACCGTTCGCGCCATAGGCCCAATCGCACCCAAAATGGAAAATGGCCCTACGCATGGCGGCAAATGCCCCCGCGCAGGAATGCGGCCTGGCGTCGGCTTGAGCGAACAGATCCCTGTAAAGTGCGCCGGCACTCGCACCGAGCCGCCACTGTCGCTGCCTAATCCCGCCGCGGACATGCCCGCAGCAATCGCCGCAGATTCGCCGCCGCTCGATCCCCCAGGCGTGCGCTCCAGGTCCCACGGATTTCGCGTGACACCGTGGATAAGATTCGCGGTCTCATAGGCCATTAGGAACTCCGGGCAGTTGGTGGTGCCCAGAATCAGCGCACCTGCCGCGCGCAAGCGCGCGACCACAACCGCGTCTTCCCTCGGGACCTGTCCGCCACGCAGACGGCTGCCAATCTCGCATAGGTAGCCAGCGGTTGCAATCGACGATTTGATGGTGACTGGCAACCCATGCAACGGACCGCGCGGTTTTCTCTCTGCATCGAGGCGAAGCGCCTGAGCGCGCACGCGCTCCGCACTAAAGTCGGCGAATGCGTTGAGCTCTGGATTCAGCCCTTCGATCTGCCGGATATGTTCTTCGGCCAGTTCCGCGATGGATGTTTGGCCGGAGCGCACGAGCTCGAGCTGCCGCGCCGCAGAGGCCAAGACAAGGCCGTTCATGGTTGCGTTCCGGAAGGTGCGGCGGGCGCTATCAGCTCCGCTGGTGCCGACGGCAACATCCTATAGTCGAATCGATACGATCGCACCGGCTCGCCGCTTTCAAATCGATCGTTCCAGTTCAATCGGTAGCCGAGCGACGCTGCGTCGTCGGGATATTTCTCGCCCACCGGAAACGGATAAGCGCTCATGCCGTGAAACGGCATCTGGGCAACAGTGAAGGGCGATGCATCCCACCAATCCATATCCTTCACATACCCGTTCGCATAGAAAAAGTAGTCGCGCGTCCAATGCGCGGGCAAGGGCGGCAGATTTTCCGCGTCGAATTCGGCGGCTATCTCTTCGCCGCTGCCGAAAACCACAAACTTGTCATCGATTCTTTTGAGCAGCGGAGTTACGTCGCCAAAGCGGGTGTAATTGCCGCGCTCACGCTGAAAAGGGCCGCTGAGGCTGACAAGATTGTAGTCGTAGTCCAGATCGCCGGGACTCGCGCCCTCAATCTGCTTTGGATAACCGCGGAAATCGAGCGCTGCACTGGCCAATGGAATCTCGGTCGTGCGCGCCTCAGCTCCCGTACTTTGATCGATCAATACCTGGTCCCAGTAAATCTCAAGGTTCGTCATCAAGCGAATACGCCGCGTTCCCGGCGGCAGTTTGCCTGTCAGATCCATAACAATCGTTCGTTCGAGTCCGGCCGGGAATCCAGCAACGCCTGGGATTCGCTGCCACGTACCATCTGGCCGCTCAGCCTCCACATAAGGCGGGACTTCCCTGAGTCCGGCCTGCCATGCGGCGTAGAGCGATGTCGCGCTGAAGTAGTTCACATACCCCGTCATCAGCAGCCGCAGCGGTGCATCTGGCTTGACGTCACCCAAGTCGAGCGTCAGTGCGTGCAGATTCGCAAACCCGTCGTACGGTAACGCCGTGAACCCGCTGGCGAACACATGATCGCGGCGACTGAGCCGATCGAGCACGTCGCGCCCTTCCCCATCCCACGCGCCAGCAGGCAATCGCGTGTTCCCGCTGGCGATCACACGGCCTGATGCGAAAGGCGGATCGTCGAGGAATCGCTCGTCCGGATTAACTTCGACGGTCTCAGGATGGTCGACCGCGATCATTCGCAGTTGGTCAATATAATTCACTTCCTCCATCGGTTCCATAAAGCGCACGCTGATTCTTCCATTCACCAGAGCTGTATTGGCGCCATCGATTTTCACCCATTCGCCGGGATTCGGAGTGTTGCGTCGCGTGGGCGTGAACCAGTGCCCCACAACAGCAGCTCCGACCACATCTGTAACGAATTTGTACCGGTGCCCATCCCACGCGAAGAGCACAGGGCATGAGCTGCCGCGGCGATCCACTTCCGTCATCGCGATGACGCGCTGTCGCGGCAGATCGATCTCGTCCTGCAGCACTCCAGTTGGCCAAAGAATCCGCAGCAAGTCGATCCCTTGCGCCTGGCCGAGGCCGATAAGAATTTGCGGCGGAGCTTGTGTCGCGTAGCCCGACGCGCCTGCGAGCTCCCACTTCTGCCACAATCCATTTGCGAACAGTTCGACCTTGGCCCCAATCCCCGTCTTGTTGTCCGCGTAGCCCGTCAAGTCAAGGCGCACAAAGTGGTTCTTGTTCGCGCCCACATTGCGCAGCAGCACCGGAGGGGCATTCTCCTGGGTCACGATCAGATCTGGAGCGCCGTCGCCAAATACGTCAGCGGCAATTAGACCACGCGGTGCCGTCAGCTTAACCTCATCCAGCCCCAACGCGTGACTCGCGTCTTCAAATGTTCCATCGCCGCGATTCCGAAGGACCTTGACCTGGGGACCAGCGGACGTCTCCACGATGGCCGCCAGATCGATCCAGCCGTCGTTATCGATATCGATGGGCGTCAGGCCCCACCCTCGCACTACTCCCCTCAGCGGCAGCGCAACGCGCTCAAAGCGCCGTCCGATGTGATCCGGTCCTTCGATGTTGCGCCACAGCGTCAATCCCGGCGCTCCGGCGTGCGTCACCGCAATGTCCATCCACCCGTCCTTGTTATAATCGAGCACCGCGATGCCAACCGTTGCGGGCAGGTTCGCTCCTTCGTACAGCGCCTGCTCGGGAAACTTGCCCTCACGTGGATTTACGTAAAGCAACGGCGAAGGCCCAGCTCGGGTCACCGCCAGATCCACAGCGCGATCGTTATTGAAATCGGTCAGAATCGCCGCCGATGTCGCGCCGCTTCCGCCCAACCCTGTCTCCCGCGTCTGTTCAGTGAATGTCCCATTGCCATTGTTTCGCCACAACACATTTGCATCATCGCCCGGATGGAGCGGTGCGCCGGTCAAAAACAAATCGAGGTCTCCATCGTGGTCATAATCCACAAATGTGATGCCGGTAGGCCGATTGCGCGGCACAATGCCCGACTGCGCCGAAACGTCCTTGAATTGCCCATGACCGAGGTTGCGAAACAGCATTACGCGGTCATCAAGAGCCACAGCCAGATCATTCAATCCATCTCCATTGAAATCGCCGACCGCGCACGCCGTTGCGTGGCCATCGGCCTTGAGACCCATCTCCGCCGGATCCATTTCTTGGAAGCTTCCGCCGCCGCGGTTGTGCAGCACGCGAATCGCTTGATCGCCCGATTGCAAAAGCACTAAATCCATCTGTCCTGACCCCGTCGCGTCGATCATGCATGCCCCGCCTGTAGACGTCCATGCAGCATCACCCGCAGGGTTCGTTCCCAAAATCGGTTGCGCCACGAGACGCACTGGAATCATTGCGCGCACGCCCGTCTCCGGCTCCCTGACCGCCGTCACTGTCGAATAATGGCCCTGTTCGCCATACGACAGCCCCAATGCAGATGAAATCTTCGTGCTTGTCAAGTGCTGAAAGCGCGCGAAATGTTCCTTCGCCTGCGCGATTTGACCCGTGCGCTGCAACGCGCGCGCCAAACCGAACTCCGCCGATGCATGCAGCGGGTTGATCTCCAGAGTCTTTTCGAAGACCTTAATCGCTTTGTCGTACCGGTGCAGATCGTTGTAGCACGCGCCTTCGAAGTACCAGGAATCTGCATCCCGCGCGTCGAGCTTGACCGCCTGCTGAAAGCTGGCCAGAGCGCCCGGTATCTCATTGGCCGCATGCTGCGCGAGGCCCAGGTTGAACCACGCCTGCGGATTCTCCCGGTCGATCGCAATCGCTTTCTGGAACCATTCCTTCGCCGCATCCAGCTTCTCGAGCGCCAGCTGCGCAATGCCCTCATTGATGGCGGCCTGCGCCAATGTCGGGTCCTTGCTAAAAGCTGCGGCGAAACTGGCCGCGGCGCGGTCTGTGAACTGCTCGCCCATGAGCGCCACGCCTCGATTGTTTAGCTGAATCGCGTCGAGGTCGAAGCGTTTCTGCTGCGCCCGTATCGCTGGCAGGCTTGCAACGATCGTAAGCGCCCACACCGCTGCTTCCCGCATCGTTCTTCCATTCACAGACGGAATTCTCCCCTCTTCGCGGAACCATCCAGTCTACGCGACTCCGCGGCCCCACCGCAGAGCGCCGCACGTAGTGCGCAGACAAATCCCGGAGCGCCATCCAGTTATACTTCTCGTGTGATTCCGCTGCGGAATACACTCAACGGGCGGGGACTCCCTTCGCCAACTCAGCCGCCCGTCGCGCTGCGCAGGATCGGCGTCGTCACCACTTCGCGTGCCGACTATAGCCATCTTTACTGGCCACTTCGCGAGCTTGCCGGTCGTCCTGAAGTCGAATTGGGCATCTTCTCCCTCGGCCCGCATCTTTCACCGCAATTTGGAAGCACAGTTCAGGAAATCGAGCGCGATGGCCTTCCCATTCAGTCCCGCATCGAGTGCCTTCTCAGCTCTGACACCGGCACCGGCATGGCCAAGACCATCGGTGTGGCGATCCTGGGCTTGGCGGACGCATTCACTGCATGGCGACCCGATTTGCTGCTCATCATCGCCGACCGCTACGAGATGTTGGCTCCGGCCTCGACGGCCCTTGCTCTGCGCATCCCGATCGCACACATCGAGGGCGGCGAAATCAGTCAGGGCGCCATTGACGACGCGGTGCGTAATGCACTGACCAAGCTCGCGCACATTCACTTTACCTCCACTGAAACAGCCCGCCGGCGCGTGATCGCAATGGGCGAGGAACCCTGGCGCGTGCATTGCGCCGGCGCGCCTTCGCTCGACCATCTGCGCCGCTCCAAACTCTTCGATCGCGCGGCTCTCGAATCGAAGCTAGGCCTTTCGCTCTCGCCGCCCACGATTGTCGCCGCATGGCATCCCGTCACCATACTGCGCGACACCAATGCGGAGGCGGATGCGTTCTTTACTGCCCTCGCACAGGCGTCTGCGCAAATCGTCTTCGTCTACCCCAACTCCGACGCGGGTGGTCTCGCGCTCATCGACCGCACACGGGCTCTGGCCGCGACGCGCGCGCACACCCACGTCTTTGTCAATCTCGACGCTGTCGCCTACTGGAGTTTGCTCAGCTTCGCAGACGCGCTCGTTGGCAACTCCTCCAGCGGAATCATGGAGGCCGCATCCTTCGCCTTGCCTGTTGTCAACGTCGGCATTCGTCAGCAGGGCCGTGAACGTGCGCGCAACGTTATCGACGCGCCCGCTGAAGCTTCTGCCATTCTTGCCGCGATCCATCGCGCGCTCACTCCCGCGCTCCGCAAAGGACTGGCTGGAATGGCCAATCCTTACGGCGACGGCACCGCGTCCGAGACCATCGCCTCTGTGCTTTCCTCTGTTTCGCTCGACGGGCTGCTGGTCAAGCAGCCTGCGCGGCTCCCATCATTTGCCGAATCGGCGCCCCTGGGGAGATGATGGCCGCCTGCATTCCACTCTCCGCACCCGACATTTCCGAGGCGGAAATCGCGGCTGTCAGCGCGGTCCTGCGCACGGGACGCCTCAGCCTCGGTCCTGAACTGACGGCGTTTGAAACGGAGCTGGCTGCCTACCATGGCGTGAATCATGCGGTGGCTGTGAGTTCCGGCACTGCGGGCCTCCATCTGGCGTTGCTAACGCTTGGCGTGGGCGAGAAAGATGAGGTCATCCTCCCCGCGTTTAGCTTCGCAGCCGTGGCCAATGCCGTTTTTCAGGTGCGCGCCAAACCGATCCTTGTTGAGATCGATCCGGCCACGCTCAATTTAGACCCCGCCGCCGTCGAGCGCGCGGTCTCTCATCGGACCCGAGCCATCATCGCCGTTCACACTTTCGGCGTTCCCGCTGAGATGGAAGCCATCCGGGATCTTGCTCGCCACTATAAATTGGCCCTCATCGAAGACTCGTCCGAGGCCATCGGCGCGAGCATTGGCGGGCGCCCTGCCGGCAGCTTTGGCGACCTGGCCATCCTCGGTTTTTACCCCAACAAGCAGATCACCACCGGCGAGGGCGGCGCCGTGCTCGCCAGTAGCCCAGCGCACGCCGCGCACCTTCGCCGGCTCAGAAATCAAGGCCGCGATCCAACTGCAGATTGGCTTGACCACGCCGAACCCGGCTACAACTACAGGCTTTCGGAGCTGGCCTGTGCACTTGGTCGCGTCCAGTTGCGGCGGATTGATGAGATCCTTGCTCTCCGTCGCCGTGCGGCGGAACGTTACGACGCACTCCTCTCTGAGATACGCGGCCTCGAGCGCCCCCCGCTCTCGCTCCCCGGCCGCAACCTTAGTTGGTTTGTATACGTCGTCCGCCTGCCGAAAAGTGCCGACCGGAATTGGGTGCAGGCCATGCTTGCTGGCCGCGGTATCGCCACCGGCCGCTACTTCGCGCCCATCCACCTGCAGCCCGCCTGGCTCGCACGGAACCGCGCGGTCAATGACTATCTGGCTCTTACCGAATCCATCGCCCCTCGCACGCTTGCCCTTCCATTTTTCAATCGCATTACCGCCGAGCAGCAGCAGCGAGTGGCCGATGCTCTGCGCGAATCAATCGCTGGCGCCGGGTAAGCGCCGGAATCAGGCCCGCGGTTTCCTGGCTAAAGCGGGCGCGCCATAAATCCCGTCCCTACCGTTCCTCGAGTGTCGCTAATCACTGCCCAGCTTGTAAGGAATTCCAAAGCGTCCAATTTGGATCAGCGCCTTTTCACCCGGAGGCCAGATATGCAGGCTCTCCACGCGGGTAGAGCCGGCAATTGGGCGCGCATCTGCAGTCCCCACCAGGGCGCCCGTCGCCGCCTGGTTGAAGTGAACGCTCAAGCTTTCTTCGCCGTTCTCCCGGCTCCATCCGAAGGCGTAGTCACCCGGCTTCAGCGCCACACCCCCAATCACCACCGGAGCCTGCACCATGAGGTAATGCGAGTACTTGCCCTCCGCCGAGTAGCCTGCTGTGATCAGCACCACCCCCGCAATGAAGCGCCCACGATCGTCCACAATACCTGAAGCCGTGCGCATCTCCGTTTCAATGTGCTCGCTCTCCACGAGCGCGCGTGAGGGCAGCACTGCAGCCAGCTCGGATGCGGTCGCCTGCCGCCACACTGCTCTTTGGGGCAGCGCTTGGCATGTCATCAGCGCCGCAAAAACTCCACAAAAAACCGCATTTCTCAGGCGTTTCATTTTTACGATTTCGGCTTTCTCAACGATTCCAGCGGAACGATTCCCCGCTGAATCGCCGCTGTCGCCGCCTGCGTTCGGTCGGTAACGCCCAGTTTGCTCAGGAGGCTGTTGATGTGCGTCTTTACGGTCGCCTCTGTAACCTCCAGCTCAGCAGCAATCTCGCGATTGCTCTTGCCGTGGACAATCTGCTCCAGCACATCGAACTCACGCGGTGTCAGATCTTGTGCGCCCATCCGCTCTGCAAGTCTCTCGGCAATCACCGGCGGGATATGTGATTTCCCCGCATGAACGGTCCGAATCGTGCTTATAAGCTCTTCGCTCGTCATGCCCTTCAACAGGTATGCTCGCGCGCCTGCCTTCAACGCGCGGTAAATATCCTCATCGCCGTCGTAAGTCGTCAGCACGATAAACCGGGCCTGGGGTGTCTCCATGCGAATGCGCTCAATCGCGTCCACGCCGCTCAGTCTCGGCAGTCGCAGATCGATCAGCGTGATGTCCGGTTGATGCTTGCGGTACTGCGCGATGGCCTCCACTCCATCCGCGGCCTCTGCCACCACCTCCAGGCCATTCGCCACATTCAACAGCGCCACCAACCCCTGGCGCACGACATTGTGGTCTTCGACAATCAGCACGCGGATCGGTTGCGCCGTCACTCCCTCACCTCCGGCCGGGCGCGGCCATCGCCTCGCGCCGGCACCCTTAACCGTATCGCAGTTCCCTCGCCCTCCGCGCTGCTGAGTTCCAGTCTTGCGCCAATTTCGGCCGCGCGCTCCCTCATACCGGTCAGGCCAAAGTGGCCCGGCGATGCCTCTGCCGCCCGCTCCAACGCCCCGCCACGTCCATTGTCCCTTATCTCGAGCGTAATCGCTTCCGGTCCATACTCCAATTGAATCCGGAGCTCGCTGGCGTGGGCGTGCTTCTTGACATTGCGAATCGCTTCCTCGGCGATCCGCGCTACCTCACGCTCGGTCTCCGCAGGCAGCGGACGATAAGCACCAAAAAGGCTGAACCGCGCTGCCAGCCCATCGACGCCGGCTTCTTCCGCCATGCGCCGCAGCTTGACCGGCATGATGGTCTCGTTCCCATCCTGAGTGCGCAAGGCCCAGATCGACTGCCGTGCGTCGGCCAGCCCATTGCGCACGTAGTCGCGCGTCTGGTCCAGCTGTTTACTCGCATCTTCCATTCTCCGCTGGCGCAGCAGCTCCACCAGAACCTCCAGCTGGACCGAAACCCCCACGTAGCCCTGTGCCAGGGTATCGTGGATCTCGCGCGCGATCCGGCTGCGTTCGCCGAGCACCGCCTTGAACTGGCGCTCGGCCACGTAAAGCCTCCGCTTCAGCACCAGCAAGACCGTCCCCGCCAGCGTCGCCAGCAACAGCGCATAAAACCAGAGCGTCTGATAAAAATGCGGCCTCAGCTCAAAGCTGACCGCTGCTCCCGTTGTATTCCAAAGGCCGTCATTGTTCGCCGCCTGCACGCGGAACGTGTACCGTCCCGGCGGAATATTGGTGTAATAAGCTGTCCGCCGCGTACCGGCGTCCGTCCAGTCGTGGTCAAATCCCTCCAGCATGTACCGGTAGCGCACCTTCTGTGGCGCCACAAAGCTCAGCCCAGCGTAGTCGAACTCAAAATGCACCCGCCCTGCCGCAACCGTCAGCCACGAGCCCGCTCCATGCAATGGCTGCGTCACATCGTCGACCTGAAGCCTCTCCACGGCCACTGGAGGCGGAATCAGATTCACGGGAAAGTGTGCCGGATCCACTTCTACCAGCCCTTTGGGCGTGGCAAACCATAGACGCCCTTCGCGAGAGCGCCAGGCCGACGGGTGACTGTTCATCGCTGTCTCCCGGCCCTCCAGCCCGTCGGCGGCCCCAAACTCTATCCAGTTCGAACAACGCCCCTGGGAGCCCGCTCCATCCGTCTCGTTCCAGTCACAGCGTGCAATGCCTTGCCCCGTAGCAAACCAAAGATGTCCGATGCCGTCACTCAGGATCGAGTGAATGGCCGTCAGCTCGACGCCACCGTCTTTCGATGCAGAGAATTTTTCGCCGTTCCACGTGTCCCAACCATGGTCTTGCGTGCCGATCAAAAGTGTCCCGTCGGCGCGCGGCAGCAGCGCGGTCACAATATTGCTCGACAGCCCGTCCGCCGTTGTGAAATTTGATACCGAGTTGCCGTGGAGCCGCGACAGGCCGGCCAGTGTGGCTACCCACAAGTCGCCCTTCGCATCGCGAGCCATGGCGCCCACCAGGTCGCTTCCCAGCCCGTTCTGCTTCGTGTAGGTCTCCAATCCCGTGCCGGAGCGTGACCCGCTCAGCCCTCGCCTGACCGTGTTCCAATGCGCCAATCCCCGTCGTGTGCCAATCCAAAGCGACCCGTCGGCATCGATCAGCAGCGAGCGTACGAAGTCGTCAGGTAGCCCATCGGCAGAGGTATAAGTCTCCACCTTGTTCGCGCGAATCCGGCTGAGCCCGTCCGGCGTGCCCACCCAAAGATCGCCCGTTGGCGCCGCGGCCAGCGAAAGAATTACGTTGCTGGCCAGCCCATTGTTCACAGTGAGGTTGTGGGCCACGCGCCAATCTTTGCCGCCTTTTTCGCGACCCAGGGCATTCAGACCATCTTCCTGCGTGCCCGCCCACAACGTCCCGGCGCTGTCTTCGACCACTGTCGTGATGCGATCGGAAGACAATCCCTCCCGCATATCTAGCGTATGAAAGCGCTGGTCGCGCAGTACGTCCAACCCTCCCGTTTCTGTCCCCACCCACAGATTGCCCTCGCGGTCCTCCATCAGCGCGAGAATTGATGCCGTCGAAAGTGGGTCGGTAACCGGAAAAAGGTCGGCCTTGCCGCTCACCCACCTCACCAGCCCCGCATTTGTCCCAATCCAAAGCGCGTTCTCGCGGTCGGCAAAAATAGTCTGAATGCGGCTTCCGGGCAGCTCTCTGCCCACGGCCAGACGCGCAGCGAGATTCAACGATGTTCTGCTGCCGCTCACGCGCACGCCGTTAGGCAATTGCTCATCGAATACGAGCGCACCAGGACGTTCCCACTGAGACGGAAGCGCTGTGCGGGGAAATCCGTTCCCATTCTGGCCGGGTTTGAACTTTTCTCCCTCCTGATGGGCAGGGCCTTTCTCCGTCCACGGCAGAATCCTTCCGTCCGATCCCTCTGCGAGCGCTACGATTCTGTCATCTGGCAGCCCATCCTGCGTGGTGAACGTCGTGACATCCCCGTCCTTCCACCGCGCTAATCCCGCGTTCGTCCCAATCCAAAGCGCTCCGTCCTCCGCTACCAGCAGACAGCGCACATCGTCCCCTGGCAGGCCGGGTTTGGAATTGCGGTCATAGGTTTGGAACTCAACGCCATCAAAGCGTACCAAGCCGGCTTCGGTTCCCAGCCAAAGGAATCCATCCGTGGTCTGTGCCAGTGCCTGGACGGTATTTTGAGGCAGGCCGTTCTCCGCGGCCCACGCCTGCCGGCCATAGTTGGCGAGTGACGTGGAGAGTTCAAGCGCAAAGACCGGAGCAGCCACGGCCACGAGTAAGGCCGCGGCAGCATACTGAAGGCTTCTACAGATAGGCGTTGTGCTCATCGGGGGCCGCGGGCGAGTTGGGGCGCGAAAACTTGGCCGTTGCAAGCCCACAGCCATTCGCTTTACCGGCCGAAGTGCACGAAGTTCCGCCCAGCATAAAGGCGGAAACCGCCGGCCGCGTCGTCAGTCACGTCCAAGGGACGGGGCCGACTGATGGCCGCATCTTTTGTCGTGTGCGCCGTGAAGACGTCTCTTCCGCCCAGGTCGGTTACCACAAACCGGTCACCATCCACGAAGCCGAAACCGTACGCACCCGCAGGCAGTCGCTTACCTTCAATCATCAGCGAAACTTCTGTGATCAAATAGCCCTGGTACTTTGCCGCAACCCCCGTCGAGTACCCGGTCGTGTCCACCAGACTGGCCAACGCATAATGACCATCGGCGAATTTCACGCCACCGGAGTTGCGTAATTGTGCGGGCGCGCTTTGACCGCAGTAATATACAGTGGCTGGAAACAGCTTTTCGAGGTCGGCCGGTTTCAGTACGGTATTCCCTCCCGGCTGCGCCGCGATCTGCCCTGACACCGCCAGCGCGAACACGATTGTCGCACCCGCCAGAATTCCAGCCATCGCTTTCGTACGCATCGTAATCCTCCCTTTTCCTGCTGCCACTGGAGTATAGCGCATACTCTACGAACTTGATCTGTTGACTAACCAACTCCGCCTTGTTATTTCGCATCCTGCGCGTCTCAATGCAACCAATTCCGCTCCCGATCCATGCAATCGAACCAAAAGCTGTGGGGTAGAATTCAGAAATGACGGTTCAGTTCCTGTGGAGGGCCACGTCTGCTTTGCTGGCCCTCCCATTTCTGGCGATGAGCCAGATTCACTCTCAGGGAATGGGGCATCCTTCACCCGGCCCGCCTCCCCCAGGTGCCAAGTCTCCCAGGTGTACCAATCGACCCATCCCACAGTTGGAGGATGTTACCGCCAAGGCCGGTATCACCTTCACCCATACTTCGGCAACGGAAAAGAAGTACATCTTCGAATCGATGACCGGCGGCGTGATCATTTTTGACTACGATCGCGACGGCTGGCCCGATATTTATTTCACCGACGCACCCACTGTCGCCATGGCACTGGCAGGCAAAACCACACTCGGTGCTCTCTACCACAACAATCACGACGGCACCTTCACCGACGTAACGCAAAAGGCCGGATTGACCAAGCCGTGCCTGGCGATGGGCGGAGCCGTCGGCGACTACGACAACGACGGCTGGCCCGATCTCTATATCACCTGCCTCGGCGGCAACATCCTCTATCACAACAACGGCGACGGAACCTTCACTGACGTCACCGCCAAAGCCGGCGTCGCCGATGGCCATTGGTCCGCTGGCGCCTCGTTCGGCGACTACGACGGCGACGGATATGTCGATCTCATGGTGGCAGACTATGTGGACTTCCACCTCAACGATCTACCCCAATTCGGCAGTTCGTCCATGTGCAAATATCGCGGCGTCGATGTGCAATGCGGCCCGCGCGGTCTGAAGGGCGCCGGCGACGAGCTCTTCCACAACAACGGAGATGGAACCTTTACCGACGTTTCCAAGGAAGCGGGCGTTGAGAATCCCAACGGCTACTATGGCCTTGGCGTAATCTGGGCCGACTTCAACAACACCGGGCGCCCTGACATTTACATGACCAATGACTCAACCCCGAAATTCCTTTACCGTAATCTAGGTAACGGAAAATTCGAGGAGATCGGATTTGAGTCCGGGACGGCGTTGAGCAACGAGGGATCCGAGCAGGCATCGATGGGCATCGCCGTCGGCGACTACAACCACACCGGTCGGCCTTCGCTCTTTGTCACAAATTTCGAAAATGAGAATCCTGACTTATACCGCAACGATGGCGACTGGAATTTCTCCGAGGTCTCTTTTCCCTCGGGCCTTGCCATGGCGTCCCTGCCCTGGGTCAAATGGGGAACCGCCTTTGTCGACCTCGACAACGACGGCTGGCTCGATCTAATCACTGTGAATGGCCACGTCTATCCGCAAATGGATATGATTCCTTCCGATCCCGGTTATCGCCAGCCAAAGATTCTCAATATGAACCAGGGAGATGGAACATTTTGCGACGCCAGCAATCAGGCCGGACCCGCGCTCGAACAGAAACAGGTTTCTCGCGGCCTTGCGGTCGGGGATCTCTTCAACGACGGCAATATGGACGTCGTCATCGAGAATCTCGACGGGAGCCCTATGTTATTGAGAAATCATGGAGTTCCTGGACGCCATTGGGTCAGCTTCGAGCTTGCCGGAATCAAGAGCAATCGCCTCGCCCTTAACGCCCGTGTCAAGATTGTCGCTGGCGGAATGACCCAGACGAGCGAAGTGCACAGCGGGGGAAGTTACCTTTCGCAGAGCGATCTGCGCCTGCACTTCGGCCTCGGCGCGGCTACGAAGATCGACAGCGTTGAAGTTCGCTGGCCTTCGGGAGCCGTGGATCATATCGGCAGCCTGCCCGCAGATCAAATATATTCTGTGCTCGAAGGTCGCGGCATTGTTCCCGCAAATGAAATCCGGCCAAAGCTAAATGCGTCACCGGCCGCGCCCGCTCACTGACCGGTTTCAATCGACTATCGGCCCGAAGCGGGCGCCCCGCATTTCAACTCGGCTCGGTCAATGTCGTATCGCGTTTCGAAGTCGCTCGAATTGAGCCGGCTGGCCTCGTCAAACTCCTTCATCGCCTTCTCGCAGTCACCTTCGAGCTCCCATACCTCGCCGAGCGCCCGATGCGCCTCGGCGATCTCAGGATGCGCGGCCTCCAGTTTTTCCAGCCGCTCTTTCCCCGGCGAAACCTCACCCGTCTTCACCAGAGATTCCGCGTAAATATACTGCATCTGCGGAATGGATGTGACTTCTTCTCCCGCCCCTTTGAGCGCGTCCATGCAGCCTTTGTAATTCTGGGTCATGAATTGGCTCATCGCCAGCGCGCCACGAATGCCCGAATCGCCGGGGTGCGACCGAACATAGCGGGAAAGCGGAGGAATCGCTTCGGAAAAACTTGCGGCCATGAACGCGGCCCGGCCGATGTTGTAGTCCAGCCCTTCAAGCGATGGACTCCATTCCGCCGCCCGCTCAAAATATTTCAGCGCTTTCGCGTAGTCGCCGCCAGTTGCGGTGATTGCGCCCAGGTTGTTGTAGCTGTCTGCGATGGCCGGAGTAAGCTGCTTCTCGAACGCTCCTTGTTTGGCCACAGCCGCTGCATCCCGGGCGTGAGGCGGGGCCGGAGCCATCGCCGCGGCGTCAAGCTGAGGGTCCGAGGCTCCTTCGCTCGGCCGCTTGTTGTCGAGCAGTCCTGCAAGCTCGGTCTTGTCCTTTGACAGCGCCTTGTCCGCGAAGGTGTGCGCGATCTGCATCTCCGCGTGCGCCGCCTCCTCATCGTGCTTCTGCATTAGGATCCTGCCCAGCAGAAAATGCGCTTTCTGGATCTGATAGTGGTTGCGCGACGCGTCTGCTGTCAGTTTAATGGCCTGTCGAAGATTCGCCTCCGCCTCCGCCGGCCGGTTCATATCGAAGTACATTTGTCCCAAATACAGAAAGGCGTCAGGATTCTTTGGATTCAGGGAGATTGCGCGCGTCAAGTACCTTTCCGCTTCGGGATACCTGTGATAACTGGATTCGATTTTGCCCAGCGCGGCATAGGTCAGGAAATCATTCGGCGATATGGCCAGTTCCTGCTTGAGTTCCGACTCCGCCTCCTGGAGCGTATTGTCGTCTTCGCCGGCCGCCAGCAATGCCGCGGCCACCGAGTAGTGCGCCCCGGGGTAATGCGGATCTTCCGCAATCACCTTCTTGAATTCCGTCACCGCGTGTGGTGTAAAGTCAGAATTCCCGTAGGCCCGGCCAAACATCATGTGGAGTGCGGGGCTGTCTCCAAGTGAAGCTTCCAGCCCGTCGAAAGTCTGGACGGCGCATTTCTCGTCGTCAAGATCCAAACAGACCACGGCCAGGTCGTACTCGTTTGCCACGCTGGGATCGATTGAAATCGCCGCTTCCAGTTCTTTCCTCGCCTCCTGATCCCGATTCATCCGGTGCAACGTGCGCCCGAGAACCTGATGGTCCTGAGCAAGGTTCTTGGGGTTGTCTCGATCATCGTCCAGGAGTCCTCTTGTCAGCGTCTCCGCGCGCTTCAGGTCGCCCGCCTCGAGCGCCAAAGCTGCGTAGTCTCGCTCAAGATGAGGCGAGCCTGGACTCAGAATCAGCGCCTCGTCGAACAGCGCCGCCGCTTTGGCATAATCGCCAATCTGTGCATGGCTGTTCGCCAGTTCTCCAATCGCTCCCGCCAGGAACTCGCGGTAGTCCCCCGCCGCCTCGCTCAGATTGCCCGCCTTCTGGGACAGCTGTGCGGCCTCATACAGTCCTTGCAGGGTCGAGCCGTTTGATTGCGGATGAGCGGGCGCCGTCTGTGGGACCGCCGCGGAACAGAGCATCAGGAAAACGCCGAAAAGGAATCCTTTGACCATGACAAGCCTGGCATGCCGGCACGATATCTTCGCTCGCCCTCCAGCATTGCACGGACGCTTTTATTCTTTCACAAATAAGCAACCAGTCCGGTTGAGGCCATGCCAAAACACCGGCGGCGCCGTCCGAACATGCGCGGCGACGCGTACCGTTCGGAATTCCCGCCCCATTTTCGCGCAAAGAAAAAGCGGAAGGCGGCTGTCAAGCCCGCCTTCCGCTGGTTAGCAAATGCACGGTTAGAAGGAGTACTTCACGTCCAGTTCGATGACCCTGGCGTACGGTAACGCTGACCTCACGGTCATTACACCGAACGCGTTCGTGCCGGTGGACGTTTGGTTGAAGTTCGGCGTAATGGTTTTGCTCGCGTAGTCCACGTTGTAGTTCACCGAGGTGGGCGTGCCGCCGTTGAACGTCAGCAAGGAGTGGTTCAGCCAGTCGAACGCGCTGATCCGGAACTGCACCTGCTGTTTCTCATAGACGTGGAACGTCCGATAGAGCGCCAGGTCGTTGCTGAAGTACGGCGTCTGGCTCATATAAGGCCATGCCAAGCCACCTTGCGTTCCTACCGCCGGTGCGCTGAAGCATTTTCCGTTCAGCACCTGGTGGGTCGCCAAGCTGTTGTTCGGGTTGCAGGTCAGCACTGGCCGGATCGGAATTGATTCGTCCGTCCCGAAGTACGTTGGGTCTCCAATGCTGCTCGAGATTCCCTCAGCCTTCGCGGCCGCCGGCAAGCCGGTGTACTGCAGGCCCAAACCGAAGTTCACCGACCCGATGGCAGGAATATAGCCGCCCTTCTGCCAAGTTGAGATGCCGGTGATCGTCCAGCCGCCACCCAACGCATTCAGCACCGAGCTCCCGGTATGGAGCGTTCCGCTGTTGTAGGCGTAGGTTGAGTTGAAGACCAAAGGCCGATCCTCTGCCGTAGGTCCATAGTTGCCGCTCTCGTGGAATGGATCCTGCTGGATGGTCGTGCCCAGCATCTTTGACCAGGTGCCATTCAGGTTGAATGTCAACCGTCCTGTGGTCTTGATCCATGCCACCTGGAGGCCGTTGTAGTTTGCGTATGCGGAGTTTTCAAGCTCGAAGAC
>JASHSG010000064.1 GCA_030040935.1 Acidobacteriaceae bacterium
GAAAGAATCCCGTCGTGCGAATCAGCTGTTCAAGCTCCGGCAAGCTCGCCTTTGCCATCGCTGCCGGAGAAGGGAAGCGCCGGAACAGCTCCGGCGTGACCATGTTCACGCGCACGTCCGTGCACTGCGCGGAAAGAATCGTCGCAACCAGCAGCTCCCACGGCGTGCGGTGATCCAGTGCGCAAACGGCATCTGGATACGCCTCATCGAGCGCCCGCAGAATCGCATATACGCGCTCCTGCGCCAGCACGCTGCGGGCCGTCGGCCGCACAGTGATTTTCTTCGCGGATTTCCTTGGTCGATTCTTCGCCGGCATGTTTGCGAGTGTAACTCTCCAATGGGTCAGGATCGATAGACCTGCCTATAGCCTCCCCTCGACCCACGTGCCAAGCTTTTCGGGCGCCAGCCGTACTCCGATGAAGAACTGCCCAAACAGCGCGTACACCGCGCTCACTTCGTCGAATCGCATCTCGTAGATCAGCTTCTTGAACACCACCGGATCGTCGGCGAAGAGATCGACGCCCCACTCCCAATCGTCCATCCCGATCGATCCTGAAATGATCTGCTTCACTTGGTCGCCGTATCGCCGCCCGATCATGCCGTGCTCGTGCATCATGCGCTGTCTTTCTGCAAACGACACTGTATACCAGTTCACCGTCTCGCCGCGCTTGCGGTCCATGGGATAAAAGCAGAGATACTTCGCGTCGGGAACCGCCGGCCACAGCCGCGGCTTCATCGCCTCCGCGCCGCGCTCGAGCGACGCCGCAATTTCGGCATTCCACTCCGCTGAAAACTGCTCGAATCCCTTCGCTGCCGCTGCCTCGTACGTCTTGCGGCTCGACTCGTACAACCCCAGCTCCACCACTGAAACATACGAGTGCCGCAGCTCGAGAAAGTCGTGGAGCGCCGCCTGCGCCAGCGCAAGTTCCACTTGGTTCAGTTCTTCGAGCGAGTGGCGGAAATGAATCAGCATCAAATCGCCCTTGTGCCCGAGCAGGGAGTAAACCGCCGAGCGAACCGGCGCATTCGCGTCCTCGCGCTCCAGCGTCCGCAACATCGCGACAGCCTCGTCTATAGCCCTCTTGCGTTCTTCCGGCGAGGAAAGCTTCCAGGCTTTCCAGTCAAACCGAAAAAACTGGTGCAGCACGCTCGACCCCTCAAGCGTCAGCGGAACCGGCGGATGCGCAGGCGAAATTGGCGATGGCTCTGCCACGAAACCCTCCCCAAGCACACTTCATCCTAACAAACAGGAATTGCAGACGTGTGCAATCCGTCTCGCACCGGAAAACTCTCGACCATAGCCCAAAGGCACCGAGTGCCGGAGCGCCTCGGGGTGCCGTGAGCGTCGTGAGTCGCGCCAGGGCCGGCTTTATAATGGAAAAGCTCATGAGTGAGAAGATCGTCGGGCTGGTTTTCCAGTTTGTAATTCATGTCATTAACGCTGGCGGATATGCCGGCATTGCCGGCCTTATTACTCTGAATTCCTGCGGCATTCCCATTCCCTCTGAAGTCATCATGACCTTCGCCGGCTTCCTCACTCATCTTGGGCGCTTTAACTTGTTGCTGGTCGCAACCGCCGGTGCGGTCGGCTGCAACATCGGCTCCGCCATCGCATATTGGATCGGCGCGCGCGGCGGTCGGCCCCTGGTGGAGCGATACGGCAAGTGGGTGCTCATGAGCCGGCACGATCTGGACCGCATGAGCTGGTTCTTCTCGCGCTACGGCTCAATAGCGATCCTCGTCGGCCGCATGTTGCCCGTGGTGCAAACCTATGTTGCGTTTCCAGCGGGGATCGGCAGAATGCCGCGCCTGCGCTTTCACATTTACACGTCAATCGGTTCGTGGATCTGGTACTTCTGCCTCGCATGGGCCGGCATGAAGCTCGGCCAGCGCTGGGATACAGATCCGCGGTTTCAGGAAATCTTTCACCGGTTTCATCTCGTGGTCGAGCTGGCAATCGCCGCATTGCTTGTCTGGTTTGTCTGGTCGCATTTGAGCCGCAGACGCGATGCGGAGCCTGCATGATGAGAAGTAAAGCGCGAACGCCGTGCGCTCGCCGATCTCTTAAATGCTCCCTCAGCGGGCATAAGAAGGCAGCCCAGGTGCGAGCCTGGAGTCAGATTCGAAATCTATTGACGAAGGAAGGATGACAGAAGCAATGGCAACCAGGAAAAAAGGCGGCTCGAAGAATGTGGCTCCATCATCGATGGGGCGGAAGACCGGGGCCCCCGCAGACAGGTCCAGGTCCGCGGGACGAAAGACCGCCGCGATGATGATTGAGCCCGCCAAGGGCAAGCTGGGCGTGATGGTTGTTGGACTCGGTGCCGTGGCCACTACGATGATCGCCGGCGTTGAAGCGGTTCGCCGCGGACTGGCCAAGCCGATCGGGTCGCTGACGCAGATGGGCACCATCCGCCTCGGCAAGCGCACCGATAACCACTCGCCGCTCATCAAGGATTTCGTTCCGCTCGCGAATCTGAAAGACATCGTCTTCACCGGGTGGGACATCTTTGAAGACAACGTTTACGAAGCGGCCGCGCACGCGGCAGTTCTCGACCCTGAAACTCTGAGAAAGCTCAAGCCGTATCTCGAGAAAATCAAGCCCATGCCGGCCGTCTTTGATCGCTATTACGTCAAGCGCCTCGACGGCAAGCACGTCAAGAAGGGCAAGAACAAGCGCGACCTGGCCGACCAGGTGCGTGAGGATATCCAGGCCTTCAGGAAAACCGTCGACCGCATCGTGATGATCTGGGCCGGTTCAACCGAGATCTTTTTGAAGCCGACCTCCGTTCACAAGTCCATCGAGGCCTTCGAGAAAGGACTGGAGAAAAACGATCCCGGCATTGCGCCCTCGCAGATCTACGCCTACGCGGCGCTCAAGGAAGGAGTCCCTTTTGCCAACGGTGCGCCGAACCTAACCGTCGACGTTCCCGCCATGATCGAGCTCTCCAAACAGAATGCGGCGCCCATCTGCGGTAAGGACTTCAAAACCGGCCAGACTTTCATGAAGACCGTGCTCGCACCCGCCCTCAAGGCGCGCATGATCGGCGTAAAGGGCTGGTTCTCCACCAATATTCTCGGCAATCGCGACGGAGAGGTCCTCGACGAGCCGCATTCCTTCAAAACCAAGGAAGAATCAAAGCTCGGCTCGCTCGAATACATCTTTCAGCCCGATCTCTACCCCGATCTTTATTCGGACATCTACCACAAGATTCGCATCAACTATTATCCGCCGCGCGGCGACGAGAAAGAAGCATGGGACAACATCGACATCTTCGGTTGGCTCGGCTATCCCATGCAGTTGAAGATTGACTTCCTCTGCCGCGATTCGATTCTCGCCGCGCCCATCGC
>JASHSG010000065.1 GCA_030040935.1 Acidobacteriaceae bacterium
GGTGAAAAAGTGCGCCGCATTTGCCGGCCCTTTCGAGGCATCCCAAGCTCAACTTGGGGACGTAGCTCAGTTTGGTTAGAGCGCTGCCCTGTCACGGCGGAGGTCGCGGGTTCGAGCCCCGTCGTCCCCGCCATTGATTCTAAGAATTCTAGGTTCAATGGCGTTTTGCAGCGACGATCTGCATTCCAGCCCACGTCTGGCGGATCCCCGAGGCCGCTCCAACCGCGTTCAAGAATGCTCCCTGGGCCGACCTCGCCTGGTCGACGCCAGATTCACCTCTCAGGCACATCGCGCTTCCGATTCTCTGTCTGATGCAGGATTGCGTGCACGGAGTGAGGCATCTCCTCCGCAGAGATGAATCGTGCGACCATCTTTTTCCGGCTCGTTGCGGCCTTAATATCCAAAATCCGGCTCGGCATCGCAACGAGAAAAGAAAAGTTGCCAATGTCCTGCTGCGTTCATGCCTTCCTTATATGGGCCACTTCATTCTCCACTCATCGCTGCTTTTTCCTGTGCCGAACAAATTGCCGCGCCAATTCAGGGCGAAACAGCACGCGTCTCCATGCAGGAAGGCGTTCACAGTTCTGTCCGGCTGTGCGCGATAAGAGATGCGTTTGCAATTCCGCTCTTCGGCATAAGTGCGCTTTCATGGCGATCACTTACGAATTCTTTATAAGTTATGAGTCGCCCGCAGAACTTATGAACAACTTAGAAGAAATTCATGCCTCTCTTAGGTGCAGTGTTTTGCAATGGCAATATACATTGCAACGCGCGTGCAGGATGAAAACGACAGCTTGCGAATGCATCACCTTGTAAGTGGTCCGGAGAGACAGATCAGCAAAGCACTGGATCTTCACCTGCCGGTGAACGAAGGGAGGAAGCAGGAAAGGCGAGTTTCATCCTTTGTCGGGAAGTTGATGGACGAATCCCTTTAGGAAAGCGAGAGGTCAAGATGAGGAAAATGTTTTGGAACGCCATGACGCTGACGGCATTGGCCGTTGGCATGACGTGCGCCGGAGCAGCACAAACGGCCTCAACTGAAGCGAACGAGTCGGCGCGCGCGGAGCCGCCAGCGACACCCGATACCGCGCGATCCACATCCGAGCCATCGGCTCCCGCCGCGAAGCCCGATCTGCAGCCAACGGTTTCGCAGGAGATCGATGCGTTGAAGGATCGCATCGAGCAACTGGAAAAAGAAGTAGCCGAAGAGAAAGCGCGAGCCCTGGCCGACAGCACAGATACGGCGGCGATGAAATCCGCCGAGAAAGAGTTAATCGGTGAAGGGGGCAATGCCCTGGCCAACGCCACAAAGCCGGCAGGGGATTTATCAACGTCGCTGAAGGTCTCATCGCCGGCCGCTCTCGATCAGGCGGCTGCACCTGCCGCCGCACCGCCCGATCCACACGCGCCGGCGTTTTCCGACTGGGACTGGACGTGGCTGAACGGCAACCCGCGGAACAAGGATACGGCTTATGATTCGAAGTTCTTCACCCCTGAGATTCGCGCCGATGTCACTTATACCTACGACTTTAACAGGCCGAAGGACGACACGATGGGCGGCTCGAGCGAAATCTTCCGGACCAATGAAATTCAATTAGAGCAACTTGGCCTCGGCGGCGACTTTCACCTCGATCACGCGCACGCACGATTCATGACGCAATTCGGTATGTATTCGACTGCGACCATTCGCAACGACCCGAGCTACTCAAAGGGCCAGTGGGACATTGCAGACGCCGACCGGTATCTTTCCGAGGCATACGGCGGATACCACTTTGACAATGTCATGCACGGCCTAAACTTCGACGCCGGTATCTTCATGTCCTATATCGGACTGTTCAGTTACTACAATTTCGATAACTGGGCTTATCAGCCCTCTTATGTCTCATCGAATACGCCGTGGTTCTTCCAGGGCATTCGCATCCAGATTTTTCCCACCGAACACCTGAAGATCGAGCCCTGGATCATCAACGGCTGGCAGTCATACGGCTCCTCGGGCACGCGCAAAGGCCTGGGCGGCCAGCTTAAATGGACGCCTTATCCGTGGATGAACGTAATCAGCAATAACTACGGTTTGGGCAACGACGACCTCGGGGTCCCGAACCGGGAGCGTGTCCACACGGACAACAGCCTGGAGATCAAGTATTTCGATAAGCCCACGGAAAATGGAATCGACAAGATGGCCTTCAGCTTCACAGGAGACATGGGTTGCGAGTTTGGGAACGGAACGCAATGCCACGGCGGCACAATCGCCTCAGGGCGACCAAAGCAAAGCTTCATCGGGTACATGATCTACAACCGCTTGTGGACTAACCATGACCATAATGGCTTCACGCTGGGCGGTGGTCAGATTAACAATCCTGGCCGCTACCTGGTGCTGCTGCCTCCGATCAATGGCGAGACGGCATCGTCGGATGCCATTAACGCGCCCTACTTTACGGGCAACCCCGGCGATCCGTTCAAGGCGTGGGACATGTCGTTCACCTACGATTACATGCCGGTGGAGTGGTTCACGTGGCGCTGGGAATATGGTTATCGGCACGCGAGCGTTCCCTATTGGTCTGGTCACGGAGGCATGACGCCGCCGGCGTACCTGGGCGCAACCTATGGAGCGAACAACGGCAGCCCGACTCTGTTTGCTTGCATGGACGGCTCGGCGGTCCCGGCTCCGGTCGGACAGGCGATCGGGCAGGTGGGGAACGGATTTCCTGAGGATGGATCCAGCGCACCTGCGTATGCCATCAATTACTGCAGCGGGCCTTCTCCCTCAGCCAACCACGGCGGCATCTGGTATCCCGATCTGCGCCGTGACGAGCAATATGTCGACATCGACTTACTCGTGAAGTTCTAAGTTACTCAGGAACGATCCGCCCGGGATCACGTAAACAAGCCGGGGTGAACCCGGGCGGAGATCGGCATCCGGCATTCGTCACTTTGCAACGCCGCAGAACTTTGAAGGTGATCGCTGATGGAGCTGGCATTAAATCTGGCGTGGACGGTTCTGACCATGGCGATGCTATGGCTGTGGTTGAGGGGCGGCGCGCGCAAGGGCATAAGCCGATGGATGCAGCTTGCTGCCCTGGTGACGGTAATCCTGATTCTGCTGCCCGCGATTTCGGTGACAGACGACCTGATGATGGCGCAAAGTCCGGCCGAGGCGGAGCGATGCCAGCGCAAGGATCATGTTTGCCCAGAAGCGCGCGGCGCAGTGCGGGCGGTTGCCGACGTTACTTCGCAATTCTCTATAGTTCCTTCCGCGCTTTGCATTGCCTCCTCTCAGTTTTCCGCGCCGGGAGATCTCCTTGCCGCGGAATTACGGTTGCCGGCAATCAAGTCGATCCAGAATCGTCCTCCGCCCGCTGCCTGATTCATCTCTCAGCCGCACAAATCCGAATCGATTCACGGCCAACAGCTGCGGTGCTGGCGGCGTGTCCATGGTTGCGATTCGCGTGAATCAATTGTTCCCCGTGCTGCTCGCGAGCGGCGATGAGTTGCACGGGCGAACGAAGCGGGCCATGCAGTACGGTGCGAGGGCACTCGATGACAAGGAAAGCATTTTGTATAGCAATCGCCTGTTTTGCCGGCGCGGCCTGTGTGGCGGCGTGCAAGAAGGAATTTTCTCCGTCCGATGGCGCGCCGCCTACGCCTCAGGTGATCGAGAGCGGCGACATGAGCCTGGTCTCAGTGGATAAGCCGGACCAGTTTCCGTTGATAGCGGCGGAAACACGGGAGGCGCCGGCGGAGTTGACAGTGACGGGGTCGGTCTTTCCCGACATCGCACGAGAGATTCCGGTGATCTCATTGGCCAACGGCCGTGTGGTGGATATCAAGGCCCGACTTGACGATTATGTGAGGAAGGGCCAGCTATTGCTCAAGGTTCAGAGCCCCGACGTTGCGGGAGCCTTCGATGTTTATCGCAAGGCCGTCAACGACGAGCACATGGACAGCCTGGCTTATGTGCGCGCGCAAAGCCTGTTCGAGCACGGCGCCATCTCGCAATCGATGCTGGAGCAGGCCGAGGACACGGAAAAAGACGCTCAGGCTGACTTGACCGCGGCGGAGCAGACGCTGGAGACGATGGGCGCGGACAAGGACCATCCCAGCGGAATTGTAAACGTCTATTCGCCCATCTCGGGCGTGATCGTAGCGCAGAACGTGACCGAAGCTGCAGCAGCCGGCGTGAATCTGTCGGGCTCGGCAACCGCATTTACCGTAGCCGATCTCTCCACCGTGTGGATAGTCTGCGATGTCTATGAAAACGATATTTCAAAGATTCAGCTTGGCCAGGCGGCCGAGATTCATTTCAACGCGTATCCCGACAAGGTTTTCACCGGTCACATCAGCGACATCGGCCCGGTTCTCGATCCCTCGATCCGCACCGCGAAAGTCCGCATCGAGTTGCTGAATCCCGGCATTCTCAAGCTGGGCATGTTTGCCACGGCGACTTTTGAGAGCAGGACCGAGCAGAGCTATCCGGTTGTGCCCGCGGATGCGGTGCTGCACCTGCATGACCGCGACTGGGTTTTCGTCCCGGCCGGGGGAAATCAATTCCGCCGAGTTGAAGTGCATGCGGGCGGCATGCTGCCCGGCAATAAGCAGGAACTGCTCTCGGGCATCGGAACGGGCCAGCAGGTGGTGGCCAACGTCCTACAGCTGGAATCGACGCTGGAGGCGCAATGATCAGAAAGTTCGTCGATTTTGCGCTAAGAAACCGCTTTCTGATCATCGCGGGCGCGTTGATGCTGTTTGTTTGGGGAGGGATATCGTTTCACAATCTTCCCGTCGACGCCTATCCCGATGTTGCGGACAACTACGTGAACATCATCACACAGTGGCCGGGACACTCAGCCGAGGACATCGAGAAGGAGATTACCGTTCCGTGCGAGATCGCCATGGCCGGAGTGCCGGACATGAAGAACCTTCGATCGTTCAGCCTGGCCGGCATATCAAGTATCATGATGAACTTCAACGACAACTCGGACAACAGCTGGAATCGCGAGCGAGTGCTCGAACGGCTGACCGGCGTGAGCTTGCCGGCGGGGCTGACGCCACAGTTGCAGACCGACTGGAGCCCGGTGGGCCAGATTTACTGGTACACGATCGAGAGCAAGAACCCGGACGTAGACGTGATGGAACAGAAATCGCTCGAGGACTGGGTGCTTGAAAAGCAATTCAAGAACGTGCCCGGAATTGTCGACGTGGCCAGCTTCGGCGGGATCACCAAGGAATATCAGATCCGCCTGGATCCGGAGAAGCTGATCGACTACGGCCTGAGCATCGCGCAGGTCGAGCAGCAGCTCGAGATCAACAACACGAATGCCGGCGGAAGCTTCATCGTCGCCGGGGCGCAGCAGATCAACGTGCAGGCGCAGGGCCTCTATGAGACGGTGCAGCAAATCGAAGACACGCTGATCAAAACGCAGGCCGGAACGCCGATCCGCATCAAGGATATTGCGGAGGTGGAGCAGGGGCCAAAGATCAGGCTGGGCCAGATATCGAAGACTTACCGCGACGCCCAGGGACGGCTGATCGACAACCCCGACGTGGTTGAGGGCACGCTCCTGTTGCGCAAGGGAGCCGACGCGGATCCGGTTCTGAAGGCGGTTGAAGCCAAGGTAAAGGCCATCAACGATCACATCCTGCCGAAAGGAGTCGCGGTTGTTCCTTTTCTCGACCGGAGCGACCTGGTGCACCTGACTACGCACACCGTGCTGCACAATCTGACGGAAGGGATCGTGCTCGTCTCCATCATTCTTTTCTTTTTCCTGGGGAACGTGCGTGGGGCGATCATCGTAGCAATCACGATTCCATTCGCGCTGTTGTTCGCATCGATTTGTCTTGGCTTGAGTCATATTCCGGCGAATCTGCTTTCGCTCGGGGCGCTCGATTTCGGCATGGTGGTCGATGGCGCCGTGGTCATGGTGGAGAACATTGTCAGGCACCTTGCGCATGGGAACGGCTCGGGAAACGTGGGGCGCACCACGCTGGGCTCGAAGTCCCCTACGGAGATGATTCGCATCGCCTCTCATGAGGTGCAACGCCCGGTATTTTTCGCCATCGCCATCATTATTACCGCGTATCTGCCTATCTTTACGCTGGAGTCGGTGGAAGGCCGGCTATTCAAGCCCCTGGCGTGGACCATCGCCTATGCGCTGCTGGGCGCGATGATCTTTTCGATCGTCGTGGCGCCAGTCTTGTCCAGCATTTTATTCCGGTACGGAGCAAAGGAGTGGCATAACCCGGTCATGGGATTCCTGACCGCGCGTTACAGGAAAGGCGCATCCTGGGCGATTCAGCACCGCGCCATCACGGTTGGCTTCTGCGGCGTGGCTATCGCGATTTCGCTGTTTCTTTTGAGCGAGGTGATTGGTTCGGAGTTTCTGCCGCACCTGGACGAGGGAGCGCTCTGGGTGCGCGGCTCGCTGGCTCCTTCGACGGGGCCTGAGGAGAGCCTGGCGATTTCCAACCAGGCGCGAATCATCCTGGCCAGCTTTCCGGAGGTGACCGAAGTGGTGGATCAGATCGGCCGTCCCGACGACGGCACGGACTGGACGGGATTCTTCAACACGGAATACTTTGTCGACTTGAAGCCGAAGGAGCAGTGGCGCCCCGTCTTTAACCGGGACAAGGACTCATTGATCGCCGCGATGAATCTACAGCTCGAAAAGATACCGGGAGTGATTTGGGGCTTTTCGCAACCCATCGAAGACAACATGGAAGAGGCGGTGAGCGGAGTGAAGGGCGAGCTCTCGGTCAAGATTTACGGGGACGACTTCAAGACGCTGGAGGAGAAAGGCAACGATGTTGTCAGTGTTATGAGCAAGATTCCGGGGATCGCGGACTTGGGGCTGTTTCGCATCATCGGCCAGCCGAACCTGACCTTCAGGGTCGATCGCCGCGCCGCGGCCCGGTTCGGCATCAACGTTGCCGACATTCAGGATGCGATTCAGACTGCGGTGGGCGGAAGTGTTTTGAGCGAAGTGCTGATCGGCGAGGCGCAGTACGACCTGGTGCTGCGGTATCAAAAGCCGTATCGCGACACCCGGGAAGCGATCGAGAATGTGCGCCTGCTTTCGCCGGCCGGCGAGCGTGTTTCTTTGGCTCAGTTAACCACGATCGACACCACCGACGGCGCCGAGGAGATCTATCGCGAGGGCGAGCAGCGATATATCGCCGTCAAGTACAGCGTGCGCGATCGCGACCTGGGAGGCGCGGTCGAGGAAGCCATCGCAACGGTCAACAGAGTGGTGCCTCTGCCCAAGGGATACCACTATGAATGGGCCGGTGAGTACGAGAGCAAGCAGCGCGCCGACAAGCGACTGGCCATGATCGTGCCGTTAACCATTGTTCTGATTGCAACCATTCTTTACACCATGTTCAAGTCGTTCAAGTGGGCGGGCCTGATCCTGGTCAACGTGGCGCTCGCGCCGGTAGGCGGGTCGCTGGCGCTGCTCGTTACACACACCAATATCAGCGTGTCGTCGAGCGTTGGGTTTCTCGCACTGTTCGGCGTTTCGGTGCAGACGGGTGTCATTATGCTCGAGTACATCAACCAACTCAGGGTCCGCGGCTATACCATTCCCGATGCCGCGGTGGAAGGAGCGGTGCTGCGGCTGAGGCCGATCATGATGACCATGCTGGTAGCCACATTGGGCCTCTTGCCCGCGGCTTTCTCGCACGGCATTGGATCGGACTCGCAGCGCCCATTTGCGATTGTCATCGTGGGCGGGCTGATGGCCGACCTGGTGCTGAGCATTTTCCTTCTTCCGACCTTGTACGTATGGGTGGCGCGCGAGGACGACAAGTTGCCGGAACCCGAAGCGGAGGCGTCCTTTGCGCACTAAACCATGCACTGCTTTTTACGCGCCCGGCCGACTGATGGCGTGGATCCCGCGTCATCGCGCATGCGGACTATGGTTGGGGCTGGTGATCGCACAAGCTTCGAGCGCGCAGCAGGCGCTGACCTGGGAGCAGGTAAAAGCGAAATTCGAAGCTTCAAATCCGGCCCTCAAAGCCGATGCGGACAATGTCGCCGAGATGAAGGCTGAGGAGACTACCGCCTTTCTTCGGCCGAATCCACAGTTCAGTTTATTGGCAGACGGCACGCAGATCGCGCCGCACGACGGGATCTGGACACCCTTCAGAGGCACTTACGAGCAACCTAGCTTCAGTTATCTGCACGAGCGCGACCACAAGCGCGAGCTGCGCCTCGAGAGCGCGCAGGAGGGCACGCGCATCACGCAGTCGGAGCATGAGGACCTCGATCGTAACATGGTCTTCGCTCTGCGCACCGCGTTCGTAGCAACGCTCGAGGCTAAGTTCGTCCTCGATCTGGCCAAAGCCGACCTGGACTACTACGACCAGATCATCGATATCAGCCGCAACCGCTTCAAGGCCGGCGACCTGGCGCAGATCGATCTCGATCGCATTGAGCTGGAGCGGGTTCAGTACGAGTCGGAGATCGAAACGGCGATCGTCGATCTGCGGACGGCCAAGATTCAACTCCTGCAGATGATGGACGATCGCACCCCAGTGGATCAGTTCGACGTGACCGGCCCTTTCGACTTTTCCAACGATTTAAAGCCGCTCGACACTTACCGAGACGCCGCGCTGGCTGCCCGCCCCGATCTGCAAGCTGCGCTGCAGGCGATTCAACAGTCCGATACCAACCACAAACTCGCTGTCTCCAATGGCTCCACCGATCCCACGTTTGCCGCCTGGTATACGTACAACTCTTCGAATAACAATCCCAACGGGATACAGACGCTAGGTGTAAGCGTGAGTGTCCCGCTCCGCATCTTCGACCGCAACCAGGGAGAGAAGGCGCGCACTCTGATTGACATCGACCGCGCGCAGCAGGCGAGCGAGGCAACGCGGGCGCAGGTCTTCAGTGATGTCGATTCAGCCTACGAGCAGGTGCGAAGCAGCATCGCGCTTCTCAAGCCGTACAAAGAGAAGTACAACGACCAGGCGCTGCGCGTCCGCGACACGGTAACCTTCGCTTACGAACACGGAGGAGCCTCGTTAATGGACTTTCTCAACGCCCAAAGCGATTATCGCCAGGTTCAGCTCGCTTACGCACAGTTACTCGGAGCATATTTGACAGCGGAAGGGCAACTAACTCTCGCTGTCGGCGCGGGAGCGCTTCCGTAATAGCATCGCAGCGAAACCGAAGTTAGCTCCAGTATGACGTTGGATCAAGATAATGAGACTCCACGGGAGGCCGGGAAGACTGAATGAACCGACAACAAGCCGTCGCAATCATCGAAGAGATCGGAATATTTCCCGGTATCCGGGTGTCATCGGCCGACCGCGCGCTCTACGCCGCTGAGACGCTTTACAAGGCCGGCATTCCGGTGGCCGAGATTACGATGACGGTTCCTGGCGCGATCGAGGTGATCCGCACTTTGGCCGGCAATTATCCCGACATGGTGGTCGGCGCGGGTACTGTTCTCGACCTGGAATCCGCAGAGCGATGCCTGGATGCAGGCGCGCGCTTTCTGACCAGCACCGGCCTTGTTCCCGAAGTGATCGAGGCCGCGCGCAAGAGGTCAGTCACGGCCATTCCCGGGGCACTTACGCCGACCGAAGTAATCAGCGCATGGAAGGCGGGGGCGGACCTGGTAAAGATCTTTCCTGCCGCGCCTGTCGGCGGCGATCTTTACCTGCGCTCGCTCAAATTGCCCCTTCCCCAAATAAAGCTGATCGCTGCGGGCGGCGTCACTCAACAGACCGCGACGAGCTACATCGCCGCGGGAGCATCTGCACTCGGGGTAGGCGGCGAACTCATTCCGCGCGATGCGGTCGCGAAGCATCAGGACGACCGTATTCATGAATTGGCGCGGAGGTTTCTCGGGTTTGTTAAGGAAGGTCGTTCCTAAGAGTAACTTCACGACTTACTGCAAATAACTGGATCCGGTGCCGTGCTGTAATTCATATCAACTTAATAGATAAGCTTCATGCCTCCTTCACGTTAAAACGGGGAACATAAAGGTGAAGGAGGAGGTGGAGCGATGAACAGACTAATCCCTATCGCACTCGGAGTGCTTATGGCGGCGGGCACAGGCATTCAAGGAGCGTCGCAGCCGACGCAAGGCCAGCGGTATAGCAAAAGTGAGATTCAGCAGATGATTCGCGCAGCGCATACCCCGCAGGAGTATCAAGCCCTTGCGGAATACTTCCGCTCGGAGCAGCAGGCGTTCGAGTCAAAGGCGCTGGTTGAGAAAGCGGAGTGGGACCGTCGCAGCCAAAACGTGACAGGCCCTCTCGCAAAGTACCCGAGGCCGGTGGATTCATCGAAGAATCGCTACGAGTATTTCGCCTACGAGGCCCAGCAGATGGGGCAGCAGGCGGACCACTTTGAAAGCCTTTCGGGCAAGACCCAGCAGTAGACGGGCGGCAGTTTTCGAGCCAGGAACGGGCCAAGGCATGAGCAACCCGCAAATTATGCCTTGGCCCCTGACGTTTCCTTTGTGCCTTATTTATGTTTTCTTGATCTCTCGATATTTAGCCTTTTTGTATATGCACACTGCGGAGCGCGACTTTGGACGTCACGAAGATATCGGGCTTTCTCCGAGAGCGGGAACGACCGACGCAATGGTGGTTCATCTTAGAAAGTCTCGCCGGCTGCTGGGCAATTGCCATTCTCACCTTCGCCGGGTATGTCCTTCATTTCAATCCGGCGCCTGTCGGATTTCTTTTTCTCCTGATTGTGGTGTGCGTATCGATCCTGTGCGGCTTCTGGCAGGCATCCATCGTGTCGGTTCTGGCCTGCGCGTGCCTGGATTATTTTTTTTATCCGCCGATTTTCCAATTCACGATTTCCGACCCGCAGGATTGGGTTGCGCTCGGCGCGTTCGAGATAAGCGCTCTTTTGGTCAGCCGCCTTTCATCACGGGAGCAGCTTAACTCCAGGGAAGCGGAAATGCAGCGCAAGTCGATGGAGCAGCTTTATGAATTGAGCCGCAGCACACTGCTAATCAACATGCATCAGCCGCCGAGCCCGCAACTGACATTTCTCATCCAGCGAATTTTTTCGGCGGATGCGGTGGCCATTTTCGACGCGGATTCGGGCACTACGGATCTGGCCGGGGCCTGGATGAAGGACGAGCAGGAACTTGCGAAGGAGTGCTATGTGCAGCAGGTCGACGACGAGGAAAGATCTACCCGAACCTCGCGGCGGCTGCTCAAGGCAGGCGCGGATTCGATCGGCGCCATCGCGATACGGGGCAATCTGGGGCCGCTGGTGATCAATGCCCTGGCTTCGCTCACAGCCATTGCGCTGGATCGCTCCGTGACCTTCCAGAAGGAGAGCCAGATTGCGGCAGCGCACCAGGGCGAGCAATTGCGGGGGGCTGTGCTCGATTCTCTGGCGCACGCGGTCAAGACCCCGCTGACCGCCATTCAGGCGGCGAACGCGGGATTGAGCGAAGTGGGACAGCTGAACCATGCGCAGATCGACCTGGTGACGCTGATCGACGACGAGGTGAACAACCTGAGCCTGTTGAGCACGCGGCTGTTGCAGACGGCCAAGCTTGAAGCGCGGGAGATGAGCGTTGCCAAAGACGACATTGTCGTTGAGGAAATGGTGTCGGCGGTGCTCAGCCAGCAAAGCAAACGATTGGCGGGGCACCCGGTTGAAGTCGCGATTTCCGACCGCGGGCTCAAGGTGCGCGGCGATCGTGAATTGCTTTCGATGGCGCTGGTGCAATACCTCGATAACGCGGCAAAGTATGCTTTCGTCGGCTCCGTGGTGAAGATTTCGGCCTGGGAGAGTCACTCGGAGGTACTTATTTCTGTGCATAATACCGGGCCGGCGGTGCCTCTCTCAGACCGCGAGCTGATTTTTCAAAGGTTTTTTCGCAGCCAAAACACCATGCACCGCGCTCCCGGCACGGGAATTGGATTGTCTGCGGTAAAGATGGCGGTCGAAGCGCATCAAGGACACGTGTGGGTCATCAGCACTTCAGATGAAGGCACGACATTCTTCATGTCGCTGCCTCAGCAGGGAGGGTCAAGCCAGTGATTGAGGAATCAAGCAACTTGCTCATCGTCGATGATGAACGCTCCATCCGAGTGTCTCTTCGGACCATCCTGGGGAATTTCGGATTCGCGGTGGTCGAAGCGGCCCGCGGTGAGGAGGCATTGTCGCTGGTTCGCTCCGCGCATTTCGACGCCGTACTTCTCGACATTAATATGCCTGGTATAGGTGGAATTGAAGTTTGCCGCTTGATGCGCAGGGCCGCGCCACGATTGCCCATCGTCATGTTAACCGTGCAGGATGTTGAAGATCGAAAAGTCGAAGCGCTTGATGCGGGCGCCGACGACTATATTACAAAGCCCTTTCAACTTCGCGAGCTGACGGCGCGCTTACGAGCCGCGGTTCGCCGCAACCATGTTGTAGACGATGGAAACCGCACCATCACGATTGGGGACGTGATGCTGGACCCCGATCGCCATCTGGTGGAGAAAACCGGGAAAGCGGTTCATCTCACGCCGAAGCAATTTGAGGTGCTCCATTATCTGATGGCCAACGCCGGTCGCCCGATTCCGCATGCAAGGCTGCTGAGGTCGGTCTGGGGTCCCGAATACGGGAACGAACTCGAATACCTGCGAACATTTATCCGGCAGATTCGCGTAAAGATTGAAGATGACCCGGCAAACCCGATCTACTTGCTGACGGACTCGCATATCGGCTATCGATTTTGCGAGTCGGATTGACGGAAAAGAGCGTAACGCAGGCCCATTTCCTAGTGCGCCTGAGCCCGCCGGAGGCGCGTATCCAGGGAACGCATAGGGCCGTCGCAATCAGATTAGATCAGTTCATCTACTATCTGAATCGCCGAATCCGACGCGCGCAACTGCATCGGCCTGGAACAAGCCGCAGCTACTTACTGGAAAGCCTGGCTCAAACTCATGGGATCGAGACCCGAGATGAACTTCCGAGCCTCGGCGGTGAGAGCGCCTTGCGTGACAGCCACCGGCTGACTGGAACCGAGCCGGTCAATGCGAATCATGATGGGAACCGGATGCGCACGTCCTTCGGCAAGCTCGCCGGCCTGCGGCTTGAGAATGAAGAAGCTGAAATGACCCCTGGAGGCCACCTGCTGCGATTGCGAGCAGGAGCCGGGAGTGCATGCAACGCTGACCACGATACTGTCGGTAACGCCATCGTTATAGAAACCGGTGCTTAGATCGAGAGAACTGCCCTGGACAGTGACGAACGGCAGGGAACTGACCCGTTCGGGCTTGAGGCCGCGCGCCAGCCAGCACGAGTTGGCGTCGTGGTAATAGACAAAGGGCGCGACCCAGACGGCGAGGGTAATCTCATCGGATCCAGGAGCGGAATAGGCGCCGCTTTCGACCAGCGTTTGACCGCCGGACTGCTCGTACCACGCGCGAGTGAGCGTGAAACTGCCGATTGATTTTGGGAAACGACCAGCCAATGCATTCGAGGATGAAGTTGCGGCCGGCGGGTTCTGGCGCGACCGAAGAGCCGAAGAGGGAAGCGCGAGCACGACGCCGAGCAGGGCGGCAAAGGCAAGACAACGGACGAAGGAATTTCGCGTCCGCGATGAAGGACACCCGTCGCGGAGCGCCTCATGGGCGCGCGCGAAACCGGTGGCAGGCCGTTTCTTCTCCTTCAGGCTTGCGAGGCGGAAAAAAATCAGGATCGCAACGAGGAATAAGCAGCTCCCAATGGCGTAGTCGGCCTGCTTTGCAACGCTCTCGAGCATGGGCACCCCGAGCGCGATGCGGTAATAGACGACAAGAACGCAGAGACGGATGAGGTTGAAGAGATAACCGAGCAGGACACCTCCGATGACGTAGGCCGCCCAGCGGCGGAAGGAAACGCGCTTGAGATAGCCGAGGATGAGAGCCAGGTATCCCAAGGCGACCGCGCCGCGAATACCGTCGCAACCGGGCGCAATGAACATGCCAAAATCAGGCGAGAACATGAGGCGCAATTGCGAAGTGGTGGGCGCGAAGCGGATGAGAGTTGCGAAGTCGCGCGCGACACGGGCTGAAATGTTTTGCAGCGGAAGATCAATCATGCCGCTGGTGACGACGGGCACCGGCTGCGAGAGCAACAGCAGCGCGAGAGGAAACCAAGCCTTGCGCCAGACTCGTGCGCCGGCAAACAGGAGCACAACACCGCTGCCATAGAGATAGACAGGCAAGGTAAGCGGGATGAGCGAGACAAGCGCTGTGCCAAAGGTAAGGAAAAGTTCAGCATTGCGGTGGAGAATGCTGACGAAGAATGCGGCTGCGATGGAAACCAGGCCCCACCAGCTTCCGCCGAGCTCCCACCCGTTCTCTCGCCAGACGCGGAGAGTGAGGACGATGCTGACGGGCGGAATGAGCATCCCAATCGAGCGCAGCGGGTCGGTGGTCCAGCATCGCCAGAGCAGAGAAAGCTCGCGCTCGATGCCGACGCAGCCTGCCGCGACAAGAAGTACGATCACCAACCAGAGCACGGTTGATCGCGCCGCGGGCCGGCGGGAATCCGCGGCCGGGCCGAGTGCTTGCCCGGCATTCTGCGATGCGATCGCCGTCTCTTCTGTCACGGAAACTGCCAGTCCCTCGATGGATATCATCGCATCCCGGCGTCTAGGGTGTTTGCGGCGGGCCGGCCATAGGCGTTCTTACCGGCGCCGCAACCCCGATGAACTGCGTGAGCGTGTTCTTGCCGGCGTTGGTTACCCAGAGATTTCCGCTGGAATCGATGGCCAGGCCATAGGGGTCGAGAAGGGAAGCATCAGCGCCAAAACCGCTGGACGGCGAAAGGAACTTGCCGGCGAAGGCGCCTGAGGCGCCGCCCAGCTCAGAGAGCGAGTTGCCCTGGTAGTTGGCGACCCAGACCGTTCCCGATCCGTCAACGGCAATTCCCTGTGGACGCAGCACGCCACCGCCGGTTGTGGCATCGAGCTCCATCGTTCCGCAGGTATTCACCTCGCTGATGCTGTTGCCGTAGTAATTGGCGATCCAGATATTGCCGCTCTGGTCGGCGGCAACGCCAGAGGCTCCGTTGCAATCGCAGTTGTAGTTAGAGACCTGCGAGCCGTCAGGGGAGATCTCAGTGATGGGGAGAAGGCCACCCTGGTTGGCGACCCATGCGTTATGGCCGGCATCGACGGCGACGGCGACGGGAAAGCCGAGGGATGTGCCTCCCCAACCGGAAGAGCTTGAAATCGCCGACCCCGAACTCGAGAGCAGCGTGACCTTCGAATCCCCGTAATCGGCGAACCACATGTCGCCGTTGGTGTCGGCGGCCACGCCGATGGGAAAGTAGATGCCGCCGGCGGTGATTTCGGAAGCGACGGCCTGGCCGGAGGAATCGAGCTCGCTCACATCGCCATTTCCGCTGTTGGAGGCAGTTTGCTCATTGGCAATCCAGACGTTGCCCCGAACATCGAGGGCCATGCCGTAGGATTGATTGATTCCGGAACCGGTGATTCCGGAAGGGAAAGTGGCAGCTCCGGATGGAGAGAACTCCGACACCGTATTGAAATAGCTTGATACCCACACATTTCCGGATGCATCCACGCTGACCGAGGCTGGGAAATCCATGCCTCCGCCCGAGACGGTGTTGTGCAACATCCAGTCGGAAGGCGGGGCGGCGAGAGCCGGCGAGAAGACCGAGCTGCCCGCGGCGATGGTGTAGATTGCCGCCACGTTGTTCGCGGGAGCACGCGCGATGTTAAGTGCGGCGTCGAGGGTGTTGGCCGGAACGTTATCGCCGGCGGCAGCGCTGAATAGCTGCGAACAGGCGGCGCCGCCAGAGGTACCGGCACAGGAAGCCAGTGCGTTGGCCAGAGAGTTCAGCTTGCTGATTGGCAGAGTGAGGGTGGCGGGAATTGCCGCGCCCGGCGCCACTCCGGAGGCTGCATTGACCAGCTGGTTTGCGGTGAGGAACGAATTATCGAGGCCCGCTGTGTTGGTGCAACTGGCGCCGATATTTCCGCCACTTGAGAAAAATGAAGCCAGCGCCCAGACAGAGGCGGCGGTCGTAACCTCGTTCACCACAAATGCGCTTCCGGAGGTCAGGCTGCCGCAGGGTCCGAGCGCGGTCATGAGCCAGAGAGCGGAGTTGGGCGAAGAGGCGGAGGCTGGCTGGCCGCCTTTGGAGAGCAAATAGAGCGGAGTCTGGGCGGAGGGGCAGAGGTATCCGGAGGAAACGGTGAAGCTTCCATCGGACGCGGTGACCGGCGGGTTGATGAGGAGCGCCGTTGGCGCGGAGCCGTTGCCCTCGCTGCCTGCCGCGTAGACCTGAACCGCGGCCCCGCTGACAGGTTGCGAGGCGGCCATGACTTTGCCTGTGAACGCGGCGCCTCCGAGGGGTTTTCTGGACGGGCAAGATGCGGGAGAGCCGGAGCGGGCAGCAGGCGTGCAACCGCCTCCGCCCACGGAGACACTGCCTCCGCAGGCACCAATTGCGGCCAGGCAAGCAGAGATCAAAAGCGAAAGAAGAATGCGGGGAAGGTTCACGGTCGAATTGCCCAATCTGACGCGAGCCAAGGCAGGATCGCGGGTTTGAGGGCTAACGCCTGCGACCGCGAGCCGCGCGGGCACTCGCCACGAGGGCGGCTGCGCCACCCATCAGGGCCAGCACGATGGTTGGATCTTCCGGCGAGTCAGTGCATCCGGTTTGCGCGCGCAGCGGAAGTGCAACGGTGGCCAGCATCAGGGCCAGAAGAAGAGCGTAACGGCGAGTCATTCGGAACTCCTTCTCTTCAACAGCAATCTGTCAGCGCAAATCCGGGTCTTGCCACAGAGCAGAGTTCTTGGCGATCACATTCAGAATACACGGAAATTTCCCGCCCGTGGCTATGCCCCGAAAGGGTTACCAGAGCGATAACTGCCAAGTTTCCCACAGCCAGCCGATGGGATTCGATGCGCCGACGCTAGAGCTCGGGCCGGTTGTCAAAGCTATTGCGAATTGCGAAGAAGGCGTCCTTGGGGCGGTAATCGCGATCGAATGGGAGCGACCGCTGAGGCCGATTGGGCTGCTTGCGATGGTGGGTTGGCCCACTGTCGAGCCAGGTAAACCGGTCACTCAGATCCCAGGTGAGCACGAGCTTTACCGCGGGACTGGCTAATGCGATGCGAAGATAGTCGGCGTAAGTTTGCGCAACGATGGAATCGCGCTTGACGGGATCATCGGCCGCGATGTCGTCCTCGTTGACATCCATTTCGGTCAAATACACTTCGAGGCCCATTTGGCGGATGGCCTCAATAAAGTCGGCCAGGCCCTTGCCGATTTTGTCGGGCTGAGCGGCTTTGATGTGGCTTTGAATTCCGAGGGCATCGATTGGCACTTCACGCTGCCGCATTCCGCGCAGCAGCTCAAGGATCAGGCGCCTCTTTTCCGTGTTATTGGCATTGTCGTACTCGACGCCGTAGTCGTTGTAGGTGAGCCTGGCATGCGGATCGGCGGCCCGCGCGGTTCGAAAGGCCAAATCGATATAATCGGGTCCGATTTGCTCAAACCAGAAGGACTTGCGCAAGCCTCCGGGCTGGCCGTCGCCGGGATTGATGGCCTCATTGACGACGTCCCAGGATTGCAGTTTGCCGGCGTAGTGGCTGCAAACGGTGGTGATGTGGTCGATAAAGAACTGGCGCGCGCGAGGACGATTTTCCGGGGTCTGAATCCATGCCGGGACAGACTCGTGCCAGCAGAGGTTGTGGCCGCGCATCAGCATGCGATGGCTTTCGGCGAAGGAGAGCAGAAAGTCGGGCCGGGAAAAGTCATAGCGGTCGGGCGCGGGGCGCAGCGCGACCCACTTCAGCTCGTTGGTGGGCACCACGATGCCGCATTGCTCCGCGATGAGCTCAGCGAAATCGGGATCCGTCTGCACATTGTGGATGATGACGGCCGACCCGAAAACGAGGCCGTGGCGTGCTGCGTTGGCGCGCAACGAGCGCGAACCCGAGACGTCGTGGAATGAAGCAGGCATGACGGCGGGGATCGCAGCATAGCGACCACAACCCGTAAGCGGCGAGGCAGCCGATCCAGTTGCGGCGATCGCTGCAGCAACCCGGGAACTATTTGCGATGAATTCTCGCCGAGATTGCATCGGATTCCCGCTCCTTTCATCGGCGACGAGAGAAGAGTCGCCGGCACAGCCGTTTCCTGCTTACCCGTCCCGGATTTACCAGGGGTTGGGGCCGAGGGGCTGATAATGTACCCAGTCGAAATCGACGGCTCCGGGGCTGGAGGCTTCGGTGGTGTAAGCGAACAGAGAAGGCCTCGACCCCTTCCACCAGCTAAACCGAATCTCCGTCTCCGAGCCAAGTTCGTGAAAGGTTTTGCCATCGTCAAGACTGTATGAATAACGCGCCTGGTCGCCCTCGACACGCACACGAAGCTGGACGATTGCCTGCGAGAATTCAGGCCCAGGAGTGCGTTCCTGAACGTGAAAGAAGCTCAAGCGACGCTTTTGCGCGCCTTGCTCGATCTCAAGGCCGCTAGCGGATTTCTCGAACATGGCCAGACCGGTGTGCACGCCGGATTCGATCGCTGTCAAGTCCATGCGGACAGTGAACTCGAAGGCGTTGTCCTGCATGCACTGTGTGAGCGTGTTGCGCGCGAAGAGCAAGCTGTCTGCGGGCATGGGGATGAGGCGCAGGTAGCCGGGTCTGGCGCTCAACGACCAATGCGTATCGTCGGGATTGTGATTCCATTCCCACTGGGGCCCAAGTTTTGGGCCATTGAAATCGTCCGAGGTCTGCGGCCGCTCGTGGGATTCAACGTGAGGATGACCTGGAATGGGACCGGAGGGCGTGGGTTGGCCAGTGGACGCGCCGTCAGGATCGGCGCCGATGACCGGCCAGTCATCCTGCCAGCGCACCGGCTCAAGGTGAACAATTCGCCCGTGTGCGCCGTCGGCCTGGAAGTGGACAAACCAGCCCTCGCCGTCGGGAGTTTCGACGTAACCTCCCTGATGGGGCCCGTTGATATTGGTTGAGCCCTGGGCAAGCACAACGCGATGCTCATACGGGCCGTAGATTTGGCGTGCGCGCAAAACCACCTGCGAGCCGCCCCCAACGCCGCCGATGGGAGCAAAGATGTAATAGTATCCGTCACGCTTGTAGAGCTTGGGTCCTTCAAGAACGGGGAGGTGCTCGGGATCCTGCACGATGATTTTTCCGTCGTCGAGCACGTGCTTGCCGTCCGGCGACATGCGGTGCAGGATCAGAGGCCCGGCGCCGGTCATGGAATGGACCAGGTAGGCGGTTCCGTCGTCATCCCAGAAGGGACAAGGATCTTCAAGGCCCGCGCCTGCAATCACGACCGAAGGCTCGCTCCAGGGCCCCGTGATCTTTTCCGCCGTGCTCACATATATCCCTTCGCTTGGCGTGGGGAAGTAAACATAAAAGCGGCCATTGTGTTTCCTGATCGAAGGCGCCCACACACCTTTGCCGTAACGATTGCCGCCAATCATGCTGTAACGCGGGTCCATGTCCAGGCGATCGACTACGTGGCCGATGATCGTCCAATGGACGAGATCGCTGGACTGCAGAATGGGGATTCCGGGAACGAAATGGAAGGTGGAAGCGACGAGATAGTAATTCAGGCCGTCGCGGATCACGTCGGGATCAGAGTAGTCGGCGAAAAGGATGGGGTTGTGGTACATCGGCTTCCAACCGAGCGACGATGGCCTGTCGTTGGCGAGCGCGGCCTGCGCAGGCGGGCGTGGATCCTGCGCCTGCACGGCGGCGAATGCTGCGGTCAGGCAAAGGCCGAGCAAGAGTTTTCGCAACGGAGTTTGTGCGGTGCTTCCTGCTTTTTGACTCATCGAGTGGCCTTTACGCTTCCGCTCGGGTTGCTTTAGAGATAGAAACGGCCTCCGGCTGCCGCTGTAGTCGGCACTCGACCATCCATCCATCACAAATGAATGGGGGAGCGTAGCGGTTGGCCACACTCCCCATGATGCTCAGAACAGCAACTTTAATGACAACTGCGCAATGCGCGGAGAGTTCTGGGGGTCGGAGGTCGATCCAGGACCGGTGGTCCAGTTCTGCGGGCTGGTGCTGGTGATCCTGCCGAAGGTGGAACCCAACGTCGTGGCGGGGTCTCCGAGGTTGGTGTGGTTGAGCAGGTTGAAGTAGTCGGCCGCGAAAAGCAACGAGACTCTTTCGGTGAAGGGGAATTTACGCGTGACGCTGCCGTCCCAGTCAACGTAGTGCGGGCCGACAAAGGATCCCTTCGCGACGTTGCCGAAGGTGCCGACGGGATTGACGGAGAAGGCGGCCGGATTGAGGTAGTTCCTGCAGTTGGCCGCACCCACCACGCAAGCGGTGCCGCCGTAGGCGCCGCTGCCGCTGTAGACTGCGCGGTCGCGGTTCTGGTGGGTGCCGGAGTTGTTGGCTGAGCTCGACCAGATGGTCAGCGGGTCGCCGCTGTGGTACTGGAAGATTCCGCTGGTTCCCCAGCCGTTGAGGATATAGCGCGCCGCGCTGGGTGCGCCGTTGAGGAATTGCGGGACCGTGTACACATACGATAGAGCGGCCACGTTGCGGTGGTCGAAGTCGGCCGGGCCGTAGTCCAGCGACTTGTAGTGTGCCATCGTAATCGGGTACACGTAGGAGCCACCGCCGCCGATCGAGGTAGCGGCCTGGTTCCACGGCATATCATTGAGCGCCTTCGACCAGGTGTAGTTAAAGAGCACGTTCAGGCCGTAACGCACGCGCTGTTCGACTGAAACCTGCAGAGAGTTGAAGTTGGTGTTGCCGCCCGTGTTGGCCGCCGTAATGTAGTTCGGGAAACAACTGTTGGTGGCGGCGCAGCCTGGCTGGTCAAATTTGAGCACGCCACCGATTTCAGGATTCAGCTCCGTATCTTCCCACTCGTGGTTTCCGTGCGTGGCAACATAGGCGGTGCGCAGCGAGAGACTGCTGGTGAATTGCTGCTCGACGGCCAGGTTCCAGGCATAGTCGCGCGGATCCTGGAAGCCCTTGTATGGATCGAACGTCAGCCAGCTGTTCGAGGACGAGATGGGAGTCGTGTTCGGAGGAGGCTGCGGCGCCGGGAATGGATTCGCGACCCCCGCGGACCCGTAGGGATTGGCCCAGTTAATGGGCACGGCAGCGGTTTGCTGCAAAGTCACAGCTTCAAGGAAGGGCGGTGAGCCGGTGGAGTAAATATCGAACAGAGTGCTGTTGATGCGGCTGTCGTAGAACATTCCGGCCCCGCCGCGTATGGCTGTTCTGCCGTTACCGAAGACGTCATAGGCGAAGCCGAGTCTCGGCATGAAGTGGTCATATTCGTTTTTGACTCCGTTGGGCGTAAAACCCGGATCGCCCGCGAACTGGAGCCCGGCCGGCGCAAGCGGATACACGCTGGAGTGCGTATCCGACGCCCAGAGGGTGGGGTTAAAGCCGCCCATGCGGCCGAACAAGTTGTGCCAGGGAACGAAGGGCTCGTAACGGACGCCGTAGTTGAGGGTCAGGTTGCGCGTCGCCTTCCAACTGTCCTGAACGTATGCTCCCTGGAACTTGCCGCGAACGTTGAAGTACTCGCCGGAAGCCTGGATCATCTCGGAGAGGTTTCCGAACAGGAAGTTCGCCGCGGGGTCAGGAGTGACGTTGGAGTTAAAGAAGAACTCGCCCGGCTGCTCGAAGTCGTTGTTTACGTCGATCTTCGACAACTCGCCGTGATAGCCGGCGTCGATATTGTGCCGTCCGAGCAGGAAGTGGATGTCGTCGGTCAGTGTGTAGTTGTTTCTGACAAATGCCGCCTGTGGATTCACGCTGATCGTGAAATAGTTCGACACCTGAATTTCATTGATCTGCTTAAAGGCCGGCTGCCAGATGTTGGTGACGCCGAGGTCGGCCACATCGAGGCTGCTCGAACTGGGGCCGCGAATGTCGTATTGGTGCTGATAGCTGAGGATGAAGTTGTTCACAACGTGGTCGCTGAACGTATGCGTTTCCGAGACCAGGGAGTTGTAAAGGTGGTTCGACGCGCCGTCGGCCAGGCTCAGAATATCGGAGAGGTTCTCCACGCCCTGCAGGAGGAACTCGTTGGAGAAGTAGCGCACGGTGAGCTTGTCCTTCGGCGTCAGCTCATCGTCGACACGGCCTGTGACTTCGGCATAACCAAACAGACTCGGCTGCGAGAACAGAACGGAACCGGTCGAGGTAAGCGGTGGAACATACTTAAGAAAGTTGGCCGTAACGGCGCTCAGGGCGGCCGGGCTCCACGTATTCGACTCGCCAGCGGGGCAAGTGATCGTGGAAGTCAGGATCGCAGATGGCATCAGAGGATCGACGACGCAATCGGTAAACACGAGGTTGTTCGTGCCCGGTGCTCCGCCCGAGGCGTTAGCGCCAGCCTGGGTAATCGTGGGCAGAAGGGTGCCGGCGCTGGCTGCGGCCTCATGATCGATGGTTTTCTGATATCCGAAAAACCCAAAGAGCTTGTTGTTGCTGAAGAGATGGGGAATCGAAAGCGGTCCGCCAATGGTGCCGCCAAACTGATTGCGATGGAGCAAATCGACGGTTCCTTTGTGGGTGGTGGTGCTATAGGTCAAAGGGGCAGCGGCGTCGAGGTCGGAATTGCGGACAAATTCGAAGAGGTCGCCGTGATACCTCTCCGTGCCGTTCTTGGTGATGATGTTCACCACGCCGCCGGCATTCTGGCCGTACTGCGCGTTGTAGTTGTTGGTGTCGATCGAGAACTCCTGCAGCGCGTCGGGCATGGGGAAGGGCTGGTTGACGTTGGTGTACTCGTCCACGTTGTTGCCGCCGTCGAGCATGTAATTGGTCTGGCCCACAAACGTGCCGTTGGCTGCGATGGTGATCGCGGTGGGAAATGTCTTGGTGTCGCCCTGGTCGGCCGACGCCGGAGGCGCCACAACCACCCCCGCCACGCCTATTGTGAGTGAGGCAGCGTTCCGCCCATTCAGCGGCAGGTCGTTGACCAGCGCAGTCCCGATGACCTGAGAAAGCGTACCCGTCGTCACATCAACCTGTGCGGTCTCCGCACTCACCGTGACGGTCTCAGTGGTGTTGCCGGGTTTGAGGACGATGCTCACGGTTACCGTGGCGTCGGCCTGCAGAAGCACGCCCTTCTGCGTATACACCTCGAATCCCGATCGCTTGGCGGTAATGTTGTAGGTCGAAGGCGGCAGAATCGGGAAGACGTAGGAGCCCTGGCCGCCGGTGCTGGTCGTCGAAGAAACTCCCGTTCCAATCTGGGTTGCGGTAACTTCCGCGCCGGCAACAACGGCGCCGCTCGAGTCGGTCACCGTGCCGTTGATGCTCCCAAATCCTTGTGCAGACAACCGGCCCAGACTGCAAACGCATAATGCGAAAGCGGCGACAAAACAACCGATCAATTTGGGAAAAACTCTCATACCAGCCTCCTGAACAGGTGCTCTTTTGAGTAGAAACCGAGGAATCGTGCCCGGAGCAGAACGCAGCGCGCGCACGAAAATGCGAGCATCGAAGTTTGTATTGAAATAGATTGGCTGTTGATGAGACAGATACCGTCCCTGACGGTCAGGAATCTTGGATAAATTTATTATTTTCTTTAACTTATATCGCTGAATAAATCCTTACGAATGGCGGTGGAAAGCGTAGATTATTCGGCGGAAACGGCCAGAACCCGGGGTGGACCGGGGGTACCGTCCGTTACGGTTGTCCCCAATACGACTTGAAGGTTTTGCCCGATTGTGCTGAGGCGCTCGTCATTGGCGATGGCCTGCATGAGGCTGGGGTCGGTCAAGAACTCTCCCGCGCTCTCGGTGCCATAGGTATAGAGCCCGCCGATTACAACCACAACGTGGCCGGTCTCCGAGTCCCTGATGCGGGAGATCAGGGCGAAGTCTTCCAGTTTGGGGCTGTTGGCTCCGGTGACCGGCTCGCGCGGCTGGTTCGTGCCCCAGCTCCAACTCCGAGAGGAGGGGTTTTTGGCATCGCGAATATAGATGAGGTGCTGGTCAGCATCCATGGCCAGACTGAAGCGCAATTGCCGGGTCAGGCGCAGGCTCCATTCGTTGTTGAAGGCCCCGATGAGCACTACTGCGCCGTTGCGGAGGTCGGAAAATGAGCTTTCGTTGCCTCTGCGGATGTGGACCTGCTTGTTTCTGGCTTCGAGCACGCCAACAACCTTGGCAATAGTGACAGTGTCGGCGAAGGGAACCGTTTGCGACGAGTCGGAGCTGGGGACCGGCGTCACGGGACTTCCGCTCCCACTCACATCCGGCAAGGTCGGCGGGCCGTTGGGATGATCTCCCACGGCCAGCAGCACGGGACCGGGCGTATCCAGCACCGGCTTCCAGAAGAGGTCCTCGGGATTGGCGCGATGCAGCCACGCGTAGCCGGCAAACACGGCGGCCGCCAGCAGCGCAACCGCGGCCGCGCCGACATACCACCGATCCCACCTCGGTATCG
>JASHSG010000066.1 GCA_030040935.1 Acidobacteriaceae bacterium
AACCAGGCGTGAGCGATACGCTGGCGAGCGCACTATGGGTCGCCGACACTTTGCTCGATTTCGCCTCCGGCGGGTGCATTGGCGTAAACCTCCACGGCGGCGGCAATGGCTTCTACACGCCGATTGCCGGTAGGATCGAATCTGGTTTCGTGCGCCGGCCGGAGTTCTACGGTATCGAGCTGATCAAGCCGTTCCTCGGCGCCCGTCTGGTCGGCTCTTCTCTGGATTGCTCTGATCACAGGATTCGCGCTTATGTGGGCCGCAAGTCCTCGCTCCTCGTGGACAGAGCCTCGCCGGCAGGCCAAAGATCTGAGGCCATGCTTCTGCTCGTCATCAACAAGACGGATCAGTTCGCAGCCATACGCTGTCCAATGGGGCGCGCTCATCGGCAATGGTTGCTCAGCGGTCCCGCGGCAGACGCAAGGACGGACGTAACGCTTTTGGAAGGCCGCGCCAAGTCAATCCGCAATGGCACTCTGCGAGTACCGCCATATTCAGCAATTCTGTTGGAGGCGTAGTGGGAAAAATGGCAAGGATACGACGAAACTGGTCCCGTCGGCGATTCTTGCGCGACGCGACCTTGGCCGGTGCCGTTTTCTCTCAGCGCGCTTCATTGCATGCCTGGAGCACGGAATCGAGTGATGTCGCGTTCACGAGCGAGCATGTCCTCTTCTTCGATCAGCCCGCCGCAAGCTGGCCTGATGCTTTGCCCATCGGCAACGGTCGGTTGGGCGCAATGGTCTTTGGTAAACCAGCCGGCGAGCGCCTTCAGCTCAACGAAGAAACCATATGGATCGGGGAGCGCCGCGATCGCAACAATCCGCAGGCGGGCCGCACGCCCGAAGTTCGGGCCCTTCTGATGGCCGGCAAAATCCACGAGGCCGAGGCGCTCGCCGCCGAGGTCATGATGGGCGTTCCCTCCCGGCTGCCCTGTTACCAGACGCTGGGTGATCTCTGGATTGACTTCGACGGCGTACCTGCCGAAGTCACGGATTATCGCCTCGAGCTCGATCTCGATCAAGCTATCGTGGCCACTCGCTTCAGCGCCGCGGGTGCGCAGTGGAAGCGAGAGGTGTTCAGCTCGGCGCCGCGCAATGTCATCGTTGCGCGGATCGAATGCTCTCGCCCAATCTCGCTCGCGCTGCGCCTCGACCGCCCCGCGCATAGCGCGACCGCAGTCCATGGCATCGATCGCCTGGTCATGACCGGCGCGGCGCGTCCCGCGAGGCCCACCACCGACCCCTCAACAGAGGAGCGCCAGGTTGGCGTTCAGTTCCGCGCTGAAGTTAAAGCGGTCCAGGAAGGCGGATCCGTTCGCGCCAGGGGCAACTCGCTTCGCATCGAAAACGCGCGAGCCGTCACGTTGCTCATCACCGCCGCAACCGATTTCCGGGAGAAAGACGGTCCCGGCATGGCTGCCGCCTGCGCGCGGAATCTCCGGGCTGCGGCCGCCCAAACTTACGGGCAGCTTCGCGCAGAACACATTGCCGATTACCGCCGCTATCGAAGCCGCGCCAATCTTCGCTTGCTCGATGGTCCCGATCCGTTCCGCGATCTCTCCACCAGCCAGCGCATGGAGCGTATCAGGAACGGCGGCGAGGATGCCGGCCTCATCTCCACGTACTTTCAGTTCGGCCGCTACATGCTCATCAGCAGCAGCCGCCACGGAACGTTGCCAGCCAACCTGCAAGGGATCTGGAACGAGAGCCTCGACCCGCCCTGGGGATCCAAGTTCACCGTCAACATCAACGCCGAGATGAACTACTGGATGGCTGAATCCGCGAACCTCGCCGATTTGCACATGCAGCTTTTCGATTTGCTCGAGTCGACGCGCTCCTTCGGCTCGGTCACGGCACGGAAATACTTCAGCGCTCGCGGATTCGTCGTGAATCACAACACCGACATCTGGGGCGACTCAATCCCCGTCGACTATGTTCAGGCCGGCGTGTGGCCCATGGGTGCGGCATGGCTTTCCCTGCACCTCTTCTCGCACTACGCCTACTCGCTGAATACGGAATTCCTGCGCGAACGCGCTTATCCGCGGCTCAAGGAGATCGCCGAATTCTTCCTCGACTATCTCGCTCCTGCGCCCGACGGAACACTTCTCAGCGGGCCAAGCCAATCGCCGGAAAACAGGTACAAGCTTCCTGACGGCACAACGGCATCCTTGTGCATGTCACCCGCAATGGATACGGAGATCATCCGCGCGGTCTTCGACCGCGTCTCGCGCTCCAGCAGGATCCTCGCGGTCGACGACGCGCTTCGCGCGCAGGCGGAGGCCGCAGCCCGGCGCCTGCCCCAGCTCAAAATCGGCAAAACCGGCGCATTGCAGGAGTGGAATGACGATTATGACGAAACCGAGCCCGGCCATCGGCATATCTCGCACCTCTTCGCGCTTTACCCCGATCACCAAATCACGTTGCGAGAAACTCCCGAATTGGCCGAGGCAGCGCGTACCGCGATTTTGCGGCGTCTGGCCAATGGCGGAGGAAGCACAGGCTGGAGTCGCGCATGGATTGTCAACTGCTGGGCGCGCCTTGAGGACGGCGAGGCCGCTTATGCAAACCTGCTTGCATTGCTTCGCAACTCCACGCGTCCCAACCTGTTCGACATTTGCGGAACCAAGGCCAACTCGCCGTTTCAGATTGACGGAAATCTCGGTGGAGCAGCGGGCATCATCGAGATGCTTCTGCAGAGCCACAATGGAGTTGTGCGTTTCTTGCCCGCGCTTCCACCGGCCTGGCCAACGGGCAGCTTCAGCGGTCTGCGCGCGCGCGGCGGCCTCGAAATAAGCTGCGCATGGCGCAGTGGCAAAGCGACCCGCGCTGCTCTGCGCGCAAGCGCCAGAGGCCGTGTCGCTGTTGCTGCTCCAGCCGGGCAGCGCATTCTGGGCGTCATGGATCGAAAGCAAAGCCTGCCCCTCAGTCCAATCGACGACCGCACGATCGAAGTTCAGTTAGAGGCAGGCACTGTATATCGCGTCCAATTCTCTTAATGCCGCTGGATCTGAAACTTCATTTGTGACCGCCGCCTCCACCGCCACCACCATGCGACCCACCGCCGCCTCCGCCACCACCTCCTCCGCCGCTGCTATGCGACGCACCACCGCCTGAAGAGCCCCCGCTTGGGTGCGGTGAACCCCCGCCAGCGGATCCGCCGCCGTTGGAGTGGCTGGCTGACCCGCCGCCTGAATAACTTGATCGCGACGGCGCGGAACCGTGGCTCTCTGTTGATGGGCTCGCGGAGGCAGGCGCCTCACTCGGCGGCCGGCTGTTGTAGCCAGGCCGGCTGGCAGTGCCCGGCCTGCCGGCCGGCGGCGTACCGTCATTACCCGGCTCCGCCTGATTCCTATCCGCAGTCAATGGAGCGTGCTCGACAACTGGCAGCGACGCGAGTGGATGAAGCGCAACTACGGTGCTTCCCCCAATCGTCACCGGCGTCGTTCTATTTCTCGCCGGAAGCGGAGAACCGCCCATCACCGGGCTGCGATTGACGGCAACCATCGGCACCGCCCGGCCGTTAATAGGACGCCGGGGCATGATCGGGCGCGGTATTGGCTTGTACCCCGGAGGCAGAACGCCGAAAGTCGGGCCCCCGTAAAAGCCCAATCCCCACCACGGAGAACAACCGCCCGGGCCCGGCGCCCATCCCCATCCGAACCCGTTAAAGTAGTCCCACGCACCGCATTGGAACGGCAAATAGCCCCACGGGTAGCCTGAGATCCAGAGATAGCCGTAACCCGGAGTCCACATCCAGTTTCCGAAGCCGTAAGGATCAAAAGCCGCGCTTGCTGCCTCAAAAGGCGACCAGATGTAGCCCTGGCCAGGCACGTCGTACCAGTCCCCATTGGCATCTAGGTCGTTCCACGCGGGGTTCTGGGGCTCTCCAAGATTCGCCGGGGCGCCCGTCTGTGATGCAGCTTCCTCACTCAGCGCCTGGTCGCGGTCTGAATTCCACGCATCCCACGAGTCGGGCGCGATTGATTCGGCAATCTGATAGTTGGCCGGACTGGCGCCGTTCAGCGCAATGCCTTCTCCACCATGCAGGTCGACAGAAACATTTCCCCCGTCGGATTCGAGATGCGCATTTCCCGAAAAGACTGCGACGGCCCCGGGAGGGTTGTCAATGTTTACGCGCAGTACAGTAAATCCGCTGGTGCTGAGTTGAGTGCCGCCGAATTCGACGCTGATCTGGCCAGCCTGGGTTCCGCCCTGGAATTCGAAGTAAGCCAGTCCACTATTGAGCACAAGCACGGCATTCGCCGTCGCTCCCGCCCCCTGAAGAACCTGCAGCGTCAACGAGCTGTCGGGAGGAAGCCGGACAACGCTACCGTCTTCAAACTGAATCTCGGCCTTGCCGCTGTCGGCCGTTGTGAGTTGCATGCCTTCGAGCAGGGGCGCATTGGCAACCGCCTGCTGGGCCAGCACCTGTCCGCCCTGCGAGAGCGTCACCTGGCCATCCACATAGCTCAGCCGGACTGCGCGCGCCGGCTGGCCTGGACCCTGTCCCTGTTCCTGTTCCTGAGCTCGCAGAGCCGTTCCAAAACACATTGCTCCGAACGCTACAGCCAGCCCCACTACCCAACCGCGATTCCCCAACAGATTCATGGCGCCCAGCCTTTCCATCGCCCTCGAGCGACATACCCGCACATCGCGACCGTGCATTAATTGGACATACTCCAAAGTCAAAAAGTCGCTGAAACGAGGAGAATTATGTTGAACCACGCGCCAGCAGATTCTGCGCCCTTTTTCTCACCCGCTCCAGGACTTCATCGTCCTGGGCCAGCCGCTCGAGAATGTCGCGAATGGCGTCAACCTGCTGGGCTCTGCCGTCCTCAAATTCTTCAGTGAGAAACTCCATCTCCTGGTCCAGGCCCAGGCGGTCGTGCTGTAAAAGCACCTCGAGGCGGGCGCCCTCCAGGATCGTCTGCGCTACTGCCTGCATTGACTCGCCCATGGCCTGAATATCCTTGTCGCGCGAATAGTTGAAAGTACATGACCCGTGCCCGGAAGGTCCGCTGTAAGCAAAGGTTTTCCAGCCCTGGAAGGCCACTTTCAGGCGGCTTTCGCATTGCATGTTGAACCACTTGTGACGCGCGGCTACTTCAAAGACGTCAATGGCGAACTGCTTGCTCACGCGAAGATCGCGATCGACGTCGGGAGCCTCAATTTCCTTCAGCTGGGCCCTGGAAGTCTCGCCCATCCGGGAGCGAAAATGCCCGCTACCATCGGGGTGCAGCACAAGCGTCCATTGTGAAGGCGAAAGCTCGGGATTGGAAAAGTCCACCTGGACGACGGGATCCGCCGCACGCGAGGCATTCGATTGCGCCGCAAGGGCTACGGCTATGGCCACGAGCCAAAGCGGCCTCATCGCCCGGCCCCCTGCAACGCCAGCGTCTGCGCGGTGTGAATATGACAGATGGCGATCGCCAGGGCGTCGGCCGCGTCAGAGGGCTCAGGCAATTGAGCCAGCCCCAGTAGACGCGCCACCATGAACTGCACCTGCTCCTTTTTCGCCAGCCCGTAGCCCACCACGCTCGATTTGATCTTCAGCGGCGCATATTCCGCCAGAGGAATGCCCTGTCGCTCGGCCGCCAGCAGCGCCACCCCGCGGACCTGGCCCAGTTTCAGGGCCGATTTGGCGTTGACCGAGTAGAAAACTTCCTCGATCGCGACCACGTCTGGGTGCCAGCGAACCAGCTCGGCGGTCAATTCGCAGAAGACCTGATCGAGGCGCACCGGCAGGGATTGCTTCTTCGAGAGGCGGATAGCCCCCATGGCTCGGAACTGTAGCGGCACATCGCGCTCGCCTTGGCTGGAATCCACAATACCGAAGCCGGTCACCTCGGTTCCGCAATCGACGCCAAACACCCTCATCGGGTCCAAGTGTATCGCAGACCGGACACGCCGATGACCCTTCCTCCCGCCCTCAGCTCAACGTGCTCGGAGGGACCGCGATTGTTGTAGTTGGAAATCAGGCATGCGTCTCGGGATGCCGGCGTCAGATTTGATTACGAGTTTGATTCCTCCTGAAAATGATTCATCTCAGGAAAACCAAACTCAAAATCTGGTGTCGGTAAGTTAGAGAAGGCGAAATTCGTGACGGAGAGAGGGATGCGCTCAATTCCGGCGGCGACAAAACGCACCGCGGTTTTCTGGCTCAGCCAGGGAATCTCTCCACTGCGACTGGCGCTGACCCTCGCGCTTGGATTTGCAGTTGGCTGCATTCCGGTCATTGGAATTCCTACGGTCCTCTGCGCCGGCCTTGCGCTGGCGCTGCGACTCAATCTCCCCGCGATCCAAGCCGCAAATTACGCAGCCATGCCTCTGCAGTTGGTGCTGATCGTTCCTTTCGTAAAGATGGGCGGCCGGATGATTCCCGCCTCATCCGCGCGGTTTCTTGTTCCTCATGCTCTCGAGCGCTTCTCGGCGCTCAGCCTCGCCGCGCGCATGGGCGGAATGGCAGGCCAGGCATTGCTGGCCTGGATGGTTGCCGCCGTTCCGGCGGTC
>JASHSG010000067.1 GCA_030040935.1 Acidobacteriaceae bacterium
AGTTCACGCCGCTGGCGAGGTAGCCGCCGTCTACAGCAATCACTTCGCCGGTCACAAACGCCGCCGCTTCCGACGCCAGAAAAATCGCCGGCCCCACTACTTCGCTCGGCCTCCCGAAGCGATGCATCGGCGTGCGCATCAGCAACTCGGCGCCGCGCGGGGTCCCCTTCACCAGCGGCAAGCTCATTTCCGTGGGAAATACGCCCGGCGCGAGCGCATTGACATTCACGCCGGACTCCGCCAGCTCAATGGCCAGCGTCTTGGTCAACGAAGCAACCGCGCTTTTGCTCGCCGAATAGGCGGCCACGTGAAAAAAGCCGCGAAAGGCCGTCAATGACGCTATATTAATGATCCTTCCATAATGAGCCTTTGCCATCGACCGCCCGAATATCTGGCAGGTTCGCATGGTTCCTGTCAGGTTCGTTTCGATGATCTTCGACCAGTCAGCTTCGCTCACCTCGAGCGTGGGCACCTTCTTGGTCATTCCCGCGCCATTCACCAGGATGTCCACTTTACCGAACTCCGCGATCACCGCGTCATGGAGTCGTTGAATCGACAGCCGGTCCAGCACATCGCTGGTCAGGCGCAGCGTGCGCCGCCCCAGCTTCTCGATTTCGCAGGCCACTGCTTCTACGTGGTCTTTTCTTCGCGAGCTTGCCACGACATCGGCTCCGGCCGCTGCAAATCCCAAAGCAATCTCGCGCCCTAAGCCAGTCGCACCGCCTGTGACGACCGCAACCCGGCTGCTTAAATCGAAAAGCTCCTGCCCTTTCAATCGTTCCTCCGCAATCCGTGCCGGCTTGTCGCTGCTCGCGGCGCAATCTACGGCGTCAACGCAAAACTTGAAACACACCCAGCCTAAATGATGCCGGCGCCGCGGACTTGGCCCGCCCCTTCACTTATCGCCCGCCACGGTGAGCTACAGTATTCATTGACCATGATTCCGCTCTCAATTCCCGATTCCAAACGCCGCTGGGACTGCCTGAGCCTCGGCGAAGTCATGCTTCGCCTCGATCCCGGCGAAGGCCGCATTCACACGGCCCGGCAATTTCAACTGTGGGAGGGCGGCGGCGAATACAACGTGGCTCGCGGCCTGCGCCGCTGCTTCGATATGCGCGCCGCCGTCGCCACCGCGCTCGCCGATAATCCGGTCGGCCGCCTGGTCGAAGACTTCATCCTTCAGGGCGGCGTCGATACCTCGCTGATCCGATGGGTTCCCTACGATGGGGTCGGCCGAAGCGTCCGCAATGGCCTCAACTTTACTGAGCGGGGATTCGGCGTGCGCGCCGCCGCTGGCTGCTCCGATCGTGGACACACCGCGATCAGCCAGGTCAAGCCCGGGGACTTTGACTGGAATCTCGTCTTCGGCAAAGAGTACGGCGCGAGGTGGTTTCACACCGGCGGCATCTTCGCCGCACTCTCCGCTTCGACTGCCGACGTGGCCGTTGAAGCCATGGACGCCGCGCGCAAATTCGCGACGCCCATTTCCTACGACTTGAACTTCCGCGACTCGCTCTGGAAATCGATCGGCGGCAAAGCCAAGGCCCAGGAAGTCAACCGTGCGATCGTCCGAAAAGTCGACGTCCTCCTCGGCAACGAGGAAGACTTCTCCGCCATGCTCGGCATCGCAATCAAGGGCGTCAGCGAGGACTTCGCCGAGCTCCCCATCGCCAGCTATGAGGGGATGCTCCGCGAGGTAGCCGCAACTTATCCCAATCTGAAGCTGGTGGCCAGCACGCTGCGCACCGTGCATTCCGCCAGCCGCAACGCCTGGGGCGCGATTGCGCTTTACGAAGACAAGATCGTCCACGTTCCGCAGCGCGAAATCGACATTCTTGACCGCGTGGGCGGCGGCGACAGCTTTGCCTCCGGTCTAATCTTCGGATTGCTCGCCGGTAAAGGCATCGACTGGGCAGTCAAGTGCGGAGTGGCGCACGGCGCACTGGCCATGACCACTCCGGGCGACACCAGCATGGCTACACTCGCCGAGGTTGAACGCGTGATTAAGGGCGGCTCAGCGCGGATCGCACGCTGAGTTTGATCCCGCTAACCCGCTAACTTGCTGCCTCGCTGACTTGCTAACTTGCCGACTCGCTAACTCGCTTTTCTGACTCCGCCAGCTCCGCTAACCCCGCTTTCTGAGGTACTCCATGTCCGAAACTACTCAGCAAATCATCGAACGCGTTGGCCTCATCCCGGTTCTTCGCGCCAGGAGCGTCGCCCAGGGCCGCGCGGTCGTCGACGCTATGATTGCCGGCGGCGTCACCGTCGTCGAAGTTACCATGACCGTTCCCGGCGCGATCGATCTCCTAAAGGAACTGAAGAAAGCCTACGGCCTTGGCCTCCTGCTGGGCTCCGGAACCGTCACAACTGCCGATCAGGCGCAGGCCACCATAGACGCCGGCGCGGAGTTCGTTGTAAGTCCGAGCCTCCATCCCGAAGTCATCGCCACGACCAAAAAGAGCGGCAAAGTGTCGTGCCCAGGCGCACTCACGCCCACCGAGGCCATCACCGCATGGAACGGCGGCGCTGACTACGTCAAAATCTTTCCCTGCTCCGCGGTTGGCGGCGCCAGTTACCTGAAGGCGCTGCTCGCGCCCTTTCCGCACCTCAAGCTGATTCCCACAGGAGGCGTCACGCTCCAGACGGCGGCGAGCTTTATCCAGGCGGGCGCGTGCGCGCTCGGCGTGGGCAGCGATCTCGTCAATCTCGCCGCTGTCGACGCAAGCCACCCCGAGACGATCACCGAAACTGCCCGCGCGTATCTGAAGGTCTTGGCTGACGCGCGAAGGTGATCTCGCTGCCGCGGCTATGACTCCGCTGGCGCTGATATTCCTGTGAATCGCTAAATTGTCGATTCGCTGAGCCGCTGTTCGCCCGGCTTTGCCTCGGCGAACAGCCACGCGTACAGCGCAATCCCTACGTAACACGCCAGTGGCACAAAGTAGGCCGCGCGTAACGGCAGCACACCCATCAATTTGGTCAACACCGCGCCGCCCAGAATCGCCATCACCAGAAATGATCCCGCAGTCTTGGTCTTCTCTCCCATACCTTTCAACCCCAGCGCGAAAATGGTCGGGAACATGATGGACATAAACAGACTTGTCATCAGCAGGCAGCCCACGCCGACCCAGCTCTGATCCAGAACCGCAGCCAGGCACAGCGCGATGTTGATCACCGCATACGTCACCAGCATGAGTCGCGCATGAAAGTGGCGCATCAGCCACGCTGAACTGAACCGGCCCACGGCAAATGCCGCCAGCGTGCCCGTCAGCATATAGCCTGCCGCTTTGTCGCCGACTCCGGTTGCCGACTCCACATAACTGATGAAGTAACTCCAGGTGCCGACCTGCGCGCCCACGTAGAGAAACTGCGCCGCAACCGCAAACACAAAGTGCGGCTGCCATGAGCGAACTTTCATTCCCGTAGCCGAGCTCTCGGAGATATCCTCGGCGCCGAGATCGGGAAACCTGGTCATGAGAATGAGCAGTGCCCATAGAAACGCGATGCAGCCCAGCACCACGTAAGGCGATACCACACGCAGCGTCTCCGAATGAAGATATGCCGTGTAAGTTCCCGCCGCCTGCATGGCCGCGACCTGCGCGTCACTCAGCTTTACTCCCGAAAAAATAAAAACCGTCCCAATAAGTCCTGCGCTGATCGATCCCAGCGGATTGAACGCCTGCGACAG
>JASHSG010000068.1 GCA_030040935.1 Acidobacteriaceae bacterium
GCTGCCGCAAAATCGCCGCGATTGGCTTCAATCTCCATCTTCGCCGCATAAGCGTCGCTGTCGTTGTCCAATAGCTTCAGCCTTTCGTCGGCCAACGCCAATGCATCGTCGAAGCGGCTCAGTCCCATCAGTGCTTCAAGGTTGTACTCGAATGCCTGCTTCGATTCGGGCTCATCCTTAAGCAGCGCCGAAGCGACGTCGAGCAGCCGCGGAAAATTGTCCTGGATGGAATAGCCCAAGGCCAGCGCCAGCTCGATGTTGGTGCGCTCGCGATCTCCGGCCGCATCCTTCAAGCCCGCCTCGAGAATTGCGACGCCATCCGCGACCGTCGGCTTTGTGCCGACTAGAATGGCCGCGGCAGCCAGCTTCATCTTGCGCGCATCGGCCGCTTCTCCTTTGATCCAAAAGCGCGGAAACACAGGCCCGCCCAGCGGATCGTCTCCGCCTTCCAGGTGCTGGTCCTCGCGCATCCAGTCGAGCAGCACCTTGGCTCCCTTCAAATCTCCGGCGCTCACGCGATCCGCGATCTCCAGCCCAATCGAGTTCGGCTTGTCCAGCGTGTCGAGCAGCTTGTACTGTCCGTCTTCCTTCACCACGAAAGCCGTCATCGTGGCGCCGCCCAGCAGCTCCACTTTTTCCCGGTATCCAGTGGCATCGTCGCCCTCGCCCTTAGGATCCATCATCTTGAGCACAATGTCTTCGGTCACGTCCAGCGAACTGTTTTCGCGCGCCAGCTGGCTGTCCATCTGTTTGCCCGAACTCAGTTCGTCCTTCAGCTCGTCGGCATCCATGGCGTTCAATACCTTGAGCCCGTTGCGGCTGAGCATTGCCCCGAGCTTCTCTTTCGTCATGTCCGGGTCGAAGGGAACCATTGCGAAGCGCCTCACCACATCCTCAGGCGTATTGCCGAATTTCACATCCTCGTGGTGCGTCGCGCCGCGCAGCATGTTGGCCAGGCCCAGCGTGCGCGCCGCATCGTCGCCAGCCGCCCCAGCCTGCAAAAAGTCCGCCGCCTGCGGATACTCTCTCCTGTTCATCAGCATCTCGCCGGCCGTGCCTGCCGTATCTTTGAACGATGCGTCGTCGGTAGAACGCTTGTTGGCCTCGGCTAGCCCCGCTTTGCTGTCTTCGATCATGGCCACGCTGGCTGAAAGCAGCGGTTGCGGCTCCGGATTGAGCGTCTCCCCGGCCTTGTACGCTTCGGCATAATCGCCGCCGTAGAAGAGGGCGAACGCCATGTTGTCGGCGATGCCAAGGTCCGAGAGCTTGTCTTCGCCCAGCGCCTCGTATTCGGCGATGGCTTCCTTCATGTGCGACTGGCCGCTGTACCGGCGGCCTACAGAATCGTATTCGAGGAGAATGGCCAGGTCGCCCTGCGCCGAGTGATCGTCGGGATCAAGCTTGATCGCCGCGCGGTATGCATCCGCTGCGCCGGCCATGTCGCTGCCGGCGCGCAGGTTCCGTCCCACCAGATCGTGCTTCAGGATGTCGGCCAGCGTGCGCTCGGCGAGCGCCGACGTGGGATCGAGCTTCACGGCCAGGCGTGCTTCATCGCGCGCAGCCTCGCCCATCCCCGCTTCAAGCAGCACGTTAGCCACCTGCAGATGGTGCACCGCTGCATTTGGGTTCTGCGCGATCAGCGCGCGATAGCTGGCCAGCGCCTCTTTAACTTTGCCGTCGCGCAAGAGCGCCGCTCCCTCGGGCTCAAAGTTGACCAGAATCGCCGGGCCGTCAATCAAATCGGCGATCTCGTTGCGCAGCGCCGTCGCTTCGGCTACCGTATAGCGGCGCTTCTCGGTGTCGAAAACAAGATGCGCCAGCACCACGCCGTTCCGGTCTTCAGAAAACTTTTCGGTGAGCAGCGCCGGCCCCACCTGGATGGTCGTATCCCCGGGCAGCTCCTTGGGGATGAACCCGGCGGGCGGAATGAGATGGTAGTTCCACTCGATATTGTAGGGAGCGTCGAGCCACCAGTCGTCGGTGCGCGGCTTCTTTGGCTTCCCGGTCGCGGTCTGCTTCTTCTCGTCTGTGTCGTCTTTCCGCTTCAGCTCGTCGGGCAGCATCTGAAACATCCGGTCGACGCGAATCGCCACCTGAGCATCCTCGAGATTCGTAAAGCCGCGCTTGGCCTTATCGCACGCGATGGTCAGCTCGAACGGGCGCGACAGGTCGGCGGGATCGGTGCTGTCGACCTTGGTCAGATCGTCTGAAACGTATTCGGCCTGCACATATCCGCGCAGCCCTTCGCGCGTGTCATTGTCGGGCTTATCAGCGTAATAGCCGCGGTATCCCGATTCGTATATGCCCGTCGGCTCGGTAATCTCCACCACGCTTGCGGGACCGTTGTCGGCCAGCGTGAAGTCGCGCGATTCCTTCAGGCCGTTGTCCTTCGATGTTGACTCCGGAATCTTCCCGAGCGCGGTGGTCGCTGAGGTGGTGATCAGCGCCAACCGCCCTTGGTCGCCCATAGGAATCTGTCCCAGTTGCGCGTAACGGTCGGTGGCGTCGATCCAGATGGGAGTCCTTCCCGGCACATAAACGATGGCGTGATCGAACATGCCCATTCCCGGCAAATCGGCGGGAACGTCGATGCGCGATTCGGCGTTGAGCAGCGCCACGTTGGCCGGAATTCCCGCGGCGCGCAGCATCATCACCAGCAATGTAGCCTTGTCTTTGCAGTCGCCGTATTTCTTGGCCAGAGTTTCCGCCGGGTCGTGCGGCACAATAGCCGCTTCGCCAAACTCGATGCCCGTGTATCGCACTTCGCGATCCAGATAGTCAACGATCGCGGCCTCCTTGTCGGCGACCGAAGCTTTTCCCGCAATCAGCGGGTCCACGACTGCCTTCACGGCTGCGGAACCGGAGTAATCGTCGATGATCTTTCCGTATGCGGCGGCAATGCTCTGCCACGACGCGCCCGTGGCAAAGGCAATGATGGGATAGCGCACCGCGTCGGGTGGAAGGTACGGCTCCCGCGAATCGATGCCATCGATCCAGCCCACATCGAAAGTGAGGGTCACGCGGCCGCCCGCCTCTGTGCGCACAGGCGTCACATCCGGAAGCAAAAGCAATTCGGTCCGCAACGGCAGCGACGCTGGAGCGTCAAACACCACCCGGCTGTGCGCCACCGGAACCTCTTCCTGGCCGAGCTCCACGCGCCCCACGCGGCCCGGGGCAAACAGGGGTTCCGTCTCTGTCTCGGTGTACTCCTCCTCCACCACCACGCCCGGCGCGATGGCCGGGAACGGAGCGCGCAGCCGCTTGCCGTCGCTGTAGGCTTTGTAGTCTCCGCCGCGCGCCGGGGCTTCGGTCACAGTGTTGGGATCGAGCGTATGCACGGTAAAGTCCGGCGCAATCACGCGCGCGCGAATTTGCGGCCGCGCCTCGTGCCATGGCTCCCAGCCAACCGAAAGCGAGTCCCAATCCTCCGCGCCCTTCTGCGTCAGCACCTTATAAATGACTCGGCCGACGTGATTCATGCGCCCCGATTCATCGAAGCTGTAGCTTTCGTCTTCCACCAACTCGACGACGTTGGCTCCGTCCGGTACTGGCACTGCCGAGGCAGCCTCGTACAGGGTTTTGGGATCGACGGAAAAATCCGGCGCGGCCCAGGGTTGAACGGCCGCACCGGCGGGCGGAGCGGGAGCGTCTGCTAATTGAGCCTTGGCGGGCGAGGAAAATGCGCAGCCCACCAAGACAGGGGAAAGATAGCGGAAGAAAGTTCGCGCACGGAAGGTGGACAAGTGGCACCCGGCAGAATTGATTGTGAACACAACGGTAAATCGCGCGGGACGGAAGCGCAAGCAGGCCCCAGAGCGCTGATCGGGCCATCGCGCTCTCGCGGCGATCAATCCTCGGCCTTAGCGGTTTCCCCTGGGCTATACTGTCCCCGGAGCCAGCCATGGAAAACGAAACCAGCCCCGCCGGAAACCGATTCTGTGCGGGATGTGGAGCGCCACTCGTAGCCAATGCAGCATTCTGCGCCGCGTGTGGCCGGCACGTTGACCCTCTGCCAACACAGCCAGCTGCCCCCGCGCCCGCTGCGCCGGCGCCTGAACCGCAAAAGCAGCTCCCGACCCAAGCGGACAACGTAGCCGGAGCGAACCCGCAAGGGCTGACGTGCCCACGCTGCGGTTCCACGCGAGTCCAAGCCGCAAAGCGCGGATGGAAGTGGACGACGGGGATGATTGGAAGCGGCAAGATCGAAGCGACTTGCCTGCAGTGCGGAAACAAATTCGAACTTGGCTAGGGCCCCGATCACACCTTGCGCGCCTCGGCGGCAATCTTCCTCAACTCCGGCAGCATCCCTCCCAACGCTGCAGGCGCCGCGTGGCGTGTTCCCAGCGCGAAATAGGCATCGCGATAGTGCCGGTAGAGCTCTTCGTAAACCGCAGCCGATTTCTTGTCCGGTTCGACGGCGCGCAGCGGCAGGCAGACCGCAGCCTGCGCTTCTTCGATGGTCTTGTACGCTCCGGCAGCGATGAGCGCAAAGATCCCCGACCCGAGGCTGGTCGGAATCCCGGTCGGCACCAGCACGGGCTTGTTGAGCACATTCGCGTACACGCGATTTAGCACATTGTTCTTCTGCGGAATGCCTCCCGCATTGATCACGCGATCGATGCGCACTCCATGCTCGGCCATGCGCTCGAGAATGATGCGGGTGTGAAACGCGGTGCCTTCTATCGCCGCAAACAGCTCGTCCTGCGCGGTGTGCACCAGGTTCCAGCCCAGCG
>JASHSG010000069.1 GCA_030040935.1 Acidobacteriaceae bacterium
GCCGGGAGAATCCTCTTGAATGCAAGGGTCAGGCTGCCCGGTTCCGCAAGTCTGGATTTATAACATCGCCGCGGCGCACCCGGCTAGCGGGAAATCTTCTTGAAGTGTGGGAGTCCTACTCGGGCTTTGTCGGCTCAGACCTTGCCTCCGGACACTCCGAGTAAGGACAGTGACGGCAACCGGACCCGCAGCAATACCCGCGCTTGAGGTGGAACGCCGCGGTGAATACCAGATAGGGCCCCTCGAAGTAATAGTCCTCGGGTTCGAGCCCCGGCGGAATCAGCGGCACGGTTCTGGGCGGATCCTGATCCACATTTGTATTCTCTCGTGAACCCTTGGCGGTTCGAAAGCAGACAATCAGGCGTCCCCGCTAAAATCGAAGCATGGCACTGACCGCGCAAGATCGCGCCCGCAAGATCAGGATCATTCTCTTCGATGTGGACGGAGTTTTTACCGACGGAACGATTTGGCTCGTCCCAGGCCCTGCGAGCGGCAAGGTTTTGGAGGAGATCGGCAGCAAGACCAGCATTGGCTTCGGCGTGAACTCGACGACTATGGTCGAAGCCAAGGGCTACTCCGCGCACGACGGAACCGCGATCTCTCTTGCCCGTCTCGGCGGGCTGAAGTGCGGAGTGATCACCAAGCGCATCAGTGAGACTGTCGCCACCCGCGCCCGCGACCTGAAGCTCGAATTCGTCCACCAGGGCTGCGCCTTCAAAATGCAGGCGATCCGCGAGATCATCGCCAAAGAAGGTGTGTCGCTTGACGAAATCTGCTATGTCGGCGATGACGTGATTGACTTGCCCGCGATGCGCGAAGTTGGGTTTGCTGTCGCGGTTGCCAACGCGCGCGAACGCGTGAAGGCCGAAGCGCATTACGTGACGCCGAACTCCGGCGGCTACGGCGCGGCGCGCGACGCGGTCGAGTTCATCCTCGATGCCAAGGGAGTTTTGGACCAGTGCATCGAAGCCTACATCGATGAGCGCAATCCGATCTCGCCGTCGATGGACATTGGGCGCGGCGGCGCCGACACGAAATAGCGCCAACTCGAGAATGGAACGGAAATCCAAACGCGCTGTCGTTCTTCTGAGCGGAGGCCTTGACTCGGCGACCGTTCTCGCGGTCGCGAAAAACGAGGGTTACGAGCCCTACGCTCTCTCGTTTTCCTATGGTCAGCGACATGCATGGGAGCTCCAGGCAGCAAAACGCGTCGCCGCGTCGATTGGCGTGGTGGAGCACCGAACAGTGGACTTTGACCTTCGCGCTTTTGGTGGCTCAGCTCTTACGTCCGACATTGCGGTTCCGAAGGGCCGCACAACCCAGGAGATGACCGGCGCCATCCCGGTTACATACGTTCCCGCGCGCAACACGATTTTTCTTTCCTTTGCACTGGCGTGGGCTGAGGTGCTCGGCGCGAGCGATATTTTTCTGGGGGTGAATGCGCTCGATTATTCCGGCTATCCGGATTGCCGACCGGAATACATCGCCGCCTTTGAAGCAATGGCCAACCTGGCGACCAGGGCCGGTGTGGAGGGACGCCAGGCAATCAAGATTCATACACCGCTCATCGCGCTGTCCAAAGCCGAGATTATCCGCCTGGGCTGCGGCTTGGGCGTCGATTACAGTTTGACCAGCAGTTGCTACGACCCCTCCCCGAGCGGCGTGCCGTGCGGCCAATGCGATTCCTGCCTGTTGAGGCAAAAGGGATTTCGTGAGAATGGGATCGAGGATCCGCTGCTGACGAGATAGCTGAAGGCTGTTTTATGTCCTACGCGGTCAAAGAGATTTTCTACACGCTGCAGGGCGAGGGCGCGCACACCGGCCGACCCGCAGTCTTTTGCCGATTTGCCGGATGCAATCTTTGGTCCGGGCGCGAGCAGGACCGCGCGGCTGCTATTTGTAGATTCTGCGATACGGATTTCGCCGATACCGACGGGCCTGGCGGCGGAAAATTCCCAACGGCTGACGCACTGGCTGCGGCCGTCGAGCGCACCTGGCCCGCCCGCGCCGATTCCGGCAAACGCTTCGTAGTGTGCACCGGCGGCGAGCCGCTACTGCAACTTGATCGCGAACTCATCGATTCTCTTCATGCGCGCGGCTTTGAGATCGCCGTCGAAACCAACGGAACCGTCGAGGCTCCGGTTGGTCTCGACTGGATTTGCGTGAGCCCGAAGGCCGGCGCTGATCTGAAGCAGCGAACCGGCGACGAACTAAAGCTGATTTACCCCCAGGCAGGTACAGAGCCAGAGCAATTTGAACGAATGCCGTTCAGGTATTTCTTCCTGCAACCCATGGATGGACCCGCCCGCGAACTGAACACAACGCTCGCACTCAAGTATTGCCTGGAACATCCGCGCTGGCGGCTCAGCCTGCAGACGCACAAGCTGTTAGGAATCCCTTAGGAGCAGGGACCTAGAGAACAAGGGACCCAGCGAACAAGCCACCGAATTTGACGGTAGCTTCAATGATTAACTCAAACTCCTTGTTCCCTCGTACCCTTACTCCCTTGTTCCCTGAGTTCCGCCTCCGTCAGCCATCCGCGCCGCAGCTTCTCCGCAGGGATGCTGGACAGATAGGGCTTGATATCGAGAACCGGTGTTCCATCGAGCATGTCTACACCGCGCACGTGCAGCGAGGGGCCTTCGCGATGCAGCAGCTCAACGACAGTCAGGCCAATCGGACTTGGCCGCCGGGGTGACCGTGTCGCAAATACCCCATGAGGCCGGCCCTCATCCGTCGGCGGATGGGCGATCAGATCAAAACCATCGGAGCGGTCGAATTGCCAGAGAATAAACAGGTGCGAGAAGCCATCGATGTCGGTCAATCCCGGTTCGAACTCGCGCAAAACCTCGATGACCCCTTCTGCATCATGGCTTGCGCCAAGACCTTTGGGAATTGTCGAAGTTTCACGGTAAGGACTGTGAACGAAGCCGATTGGATGAATGGAGAACATGAAATGACGCCTCTGCGTTTCATCCTATGCGTGGACCCTCTGGCCGATATCGAAACCCCGCGCGATCAGGCAAAAAGGGTCGCTCGATCGTCTTCAAGATATGACCATGCCGGCAGCTTCTGTTGAGTGCATCAACAAAATTTTCATAGCCCAAAAACCCGATTCCAAAGAGATCGGGAACACTCCAGAAGATTGCGGTGTCTAACACGGTCAGGCGGCAAGGGTCAGAATGCGGTATGCCCAAGGCCGCGCGTCACGGGTCGAAGACTTTGGCTGAATGCTTTACGTAGAAGGCTTTAAGCTGCCTCAAACGATGTGTTCAGGCCAATTGGCTGTGGGCCGCGTA
>JASHSG010000070.1 GCA_030040935.1 Acidobacteriaceae bacterium
CCTTCGACGAGAGCGATATCGACTTCGTCAGGGAACTCCTTGGCGTCGACGATGGGGCTATAAACCAGGTCGACCAATTCGGCCAGTTCGAGAAGCCGCTCGTCCATGTCGAGAAACGACATGTGGCAGCCGGAACAGCCGTCGAGCCAGACCGTCGCCAATTTCAGTTTGCTCATTGCGCTTCCCTCATCAGGTTCAGATAAGGCAGAAACTCCGGGTACTTGGGATGATCGGAGCCGACCTTGCTCTTGTCGAAGAGAGCCCCGGTGGGACAGACCTGCACGCACTTGCCGCAGCGGGTGCAGGCTGATTTACCCCAATCCTCATGAAGGTCGCTGATGATCAGCGAGTTGATGCCACGGCCCATCACGTCCCAGATGTGCGCCCCCTCAATCTCAGCGCAGACACGCACGCAGCGCGTGCACAGAATGCAGCGATTGTGGTCAAGAGTAAATCGCTCATGCGAGGCGTCGACCGGGAGTTCAGGATTGCGATAGGGCAGGCGAACATGAGTTAGGCCTTGTTCCTGGCCCAGGGTCTGAAGCTCGCAGTGGCCGTTGGCGACGCAGACTGAGCAGATGTGGTTGCGCTCGGCAAAGAGCAGCTCGAGGATGGTGTGGCGATGCTTTTGGAGGCGCTCGGTCTTGGTGCTCACTTCCATGCCTTCCTGCACGGCGGTGACGCAAGCCGGCAGCAATTTGTTCGAGCCTTTGATTTCGACCAGGCACAGCCGGCAGGCGCCCACATCGCTGAGCCCCTCAAGATGGCAGAGCGTGGGAATGGCGATGCCGTTTTCGCGCGCCACTTCCAGAATGGTCTGCCCGGCCCGGGCGCTGACTTCCTGCTCATCGATGACCAGAGTTTTAACGTCGGTTTCGACCGGGTTCATGCCGTCACCTCGCTCGGAATCTCCGATTGGATCGATTCCATGTTGCAGACGCCGGCCGGGCAGCGCTTGTTGACGATGTGCTCGATGTACTCGTTGTGGAAATACTTGAGCGTGCTCAAAATGGGATTGGGCGCTGTCTGGCCGAGCCCGCAAAGGCTGGCTTCCTTCACCGTGGAGCAGAGATCCTCAAGTAATGCCAGGTCATCCATGGTTCCGGTGCCGGTGCAGATGCGGGTGAGCAGGGTAAACATTTGCGCCGTGCCAGCGCGGCACGGGATGCACTTGCCGCACGACTCGGTCATGCAGAATTCGATAAAGAAGCGTGCCACGTTGACCATGCACGAGGTGTCGTCCATGACGATCATGCCGCCGGAGCCCATGATGGAGCCGATCTTGACCAGCGCGTCGTAGCTTACGCCGATGTCGAGCAGTTCGGCGGGAATGCAGCCGCCGGACGGACCGCCGGTTTGTACGGCTTTGAAGGTATGGCCATCGGGTACGCCGCCGCCGATGCCTTCGACGATCTGGCGGAGGCTGATCCCCATGGGTACTTCGACCAGGCCCGAGTTGGTGATTTTCCCGGTGAGGGCAAAGACCTTGGTGCCTTTGCTGCGCTCCGACCCGATGCTCGCGAACCACTTGCCGCCCTTGCGGATGATGGGCGCGATGTTGGCAAAGGTTTCGACGTTATTGATGAGCGTCGGCTTGCCAAAGAGGCCGCTCGATGCTGGGTATGGAGGACGGGGCTTCGGTGTGCCACGCTTACCTTCGATTGAGGCAATCAAGGCCGTCTCCTCGCCGCAGACAAAAGCTCCCGCTCCCAGCCGGATCTCCACATCGAAATTAAACGGCGTGTTGCAGATGTTGTTGCCCAGAAGCCCATGCCGGCGGGCCTCGCGCAGTGCGGTGGTGAGCCGGGAAACGGCCAGAGGATACTCCGCGCGCACGTAGATGAAGCCTTTGCTTGCGCCGACCGCATAGCCGCCGATCACCATCCCCTCGATCACGCGCTGAGGATCGCTTTCGAGAACGCTGCGATCCATGAAGGCTCCGGGATCCCCCTCGTCGCCATTGCAGATGACGAATTTCATCTCCCCGGCTGCCTTGGCCACAGTGCTCCATTTCAGGCCGGTGGGATATCCGCCGCCGCCACGCCCGCGCAAACCGCTGTCGGTGATCTGCTGGATCACGTCTTTCGGAGTCATCTCCGTCAACGCCTTGAGCAGCGCATTGTAGCCGTCGTGCGCGATGTAGTCATCGATTTTCTCCGGGTCGATGTGGCCGGAGTTCTCGAGCACGATGTGCACCTGCTCGTCGAAATGCTCGCGGAGATTGCACTGGAGCTCAGCGACAGGTTCACGGTCGAGACTCGAAGCAATTTTTTCGGCATCCGCTGCATGCACATGCTGGTAGAGAATCTCTTCAGGATCGACGAGCACGAGCGGGCCGGCGGCACAGAGGCCCATGCAACCGGTGCGGCGGACCAGGACTTTCTTCCCTTGCGCATCGACGGCGGATGTCAGCGCGTCCTTTAGCTTGTCGGAGTGCTGGCTCAGGCAGCCGGTTCCCATGCAGACGTTGATCTCGTGGTCGTGTTTCGAATTGGCGAGGCGGACCGATTCGGCAATTTGTTCCAGCTCTTCAGTCGTCATTCCTTCGACCACCTTTCCAGTTGAGCAATCAGCTCGTCGCCGGTGATCTGACCCTGCAACTCTCCGTCGGCAAGAGCGACCGGCGCGCGGCCGCAGGCGCCGACGCAACGCGCGGTGGTGAGGCTGATGAGGCCGTCCTTCGTGGTCTGGCCCTGAGGAATGCCCAGATGCTTCTCGGCCGAGGCGAGCAATTTATCTGTACCCTTGATATAGCAGGCGGTTCCGGTGCAAATGGTCAAGGTATGTTTGCCCGGTGGCTTAAGGCTGAAGTAGTGATAAAACGTTACCACTCCATAAGCCTGGCTCAAAGGCACGTGAAGCGAACGTGCGACGAATCGGATGGACTCGTCATCGAGATATCCGAACGAGGATTGCACGGTGTGCAGGGTCTCGATGAGCGCATGACGGGCGAAGCCGTTTTTGCGCATCGTGCCGTTGACGATCTTCCATCGTTTGTCTTCGCTGGGTAATGGCGGGGGCGCGATTACGGGCACATTTCCTCCCTGTTCGGTGCATCCGGAGACACGCAACGGGCGCACAATGGGGCGCTTACGCCGTCTGCGCCTGATACTACCATTGTTGTACGAGCGCAGCCCACCCTTGCTCGGTGACCGCAGTCACGGGCGTGTTCAGTTATCCCATTTGCCGACATGGATTTCGACCGTTCTCATTGATAAGACTGTTGCTGCGTTCGAATTCGCGCCAGTGCGTGTGATGGCGCACAGCGAGTGCGAAAAGCAGTTCCGAATCCGTGTGGAAGATCACTTGCGACACAGGAGCGAGACGGCTCTTTATTTGCCGGCCTTTATTTCGAGTTTGTAATCGATGTAGTCGATTGTCACGACAGTACGGCCGAAGAGCGCGCTGTTTGACTCAGCACGCGCGTGCGTGGCCATTGGAAAGCCATCGATGTTTACATATTGACGCATCATGCGGGTCGTGCCGGCAAAAATCGAGGGACTCTTCGATGCGACTCCTTCGATCTGGACGATCGTGCCGTCGCGCGCGTCAACCCACAGTGTCCCCTCGATCATATTCGGCGCTTTCTCTTTGGGCGTTACCGTCAAAGCCAGGCAGGCGCGGCCATTCAGCTCCTGTACTCCGGCAGATTTCAATTTCATATCGAAATTCGCTGAATCGAACCACGATCTTTCGACGTTACCCGGCAGGTTGATGTTCGCTTCATTTCGCAAGAGCGGCTTCAATCCGATGCGCAGCGCAAGCGACGATCCGCTTTCGGAAAGGACCGCGTAGGATTTGCCTACGCCCTTTTTGTAAGTGTCTCTCACGGTCATCTCTGCAACAGGGTGAGATTCGTCGTTGCCGCGGTAGACTGAGTAGCGCTCAATATCCGTGAACCCGAGAACATTGTTCACGCGCGCGGCAACCGCGCCGTCCACCTGCCGGATTACTTGTGCAGGATCCCGCTCCTGAGCGAGGAATCGGGCCGACAGCAGAAGCAGGATGGAAACTACCGCCATCGCGCGCGTCTCTGCTGACTGCATGGGTTTCCTGATTCCGCGGCGCATCACTCATATGATGCGCCTTTTGGCAATTCGACGCTCAAGGGCGCGACGCACGTTCGGCGCGCGCGCATCGCGGCGCACATGGACAGCGTTTGAACCATCTGCGTTATGCTGATGCCTGAGCGAGGGGCGAGTTTGACCCGAAAATCCCATCCAAAATCTGAAAGGCGAGGAGCCCTGCGGCGCGAGGTGATCATTGTGCACGGGGTCGTGCAGGGCGTTGGCTTCAGGCCATTCGTCTACAGGCTCGCAATGGAGGAGGGCCTCAAGGGCTTCATCGGCAACGACACCGGCGGCGTCACAATCGAGATCGAAGGGCCGGTCGAAAATGTAGAAGCCTTTAAACGGCGGCTTCAGGCGGAGGCTCCGCCGCTTTCGCGAATCGATTCGGTGATCGCCGAAAGCGTTTCCCCGAAGCAGGAGAAAATCTTTCGCATTGTGGTGAGCGACGCCGCGGGCCAGGTCAGCACCGGCATTCCCCCAGATGCAGCCACATGCTCAGACTGCCTGCGCGAGCTTCTCAATCCCCACGACCGCCGTTATCGGTATCCCTTCCTGAATTGCACCAACTGTGGCCCGCGCTTCACCATCACGCGGCGCATTCCCTATGACCGGCCTCAGACCTCGATGGCGCGCTTCAAGATGTGCGCGGAATGCCAGGCAGAATATGACGACCCCATCAATCGCCGCTTTCATGCGCAGCCTAACGCCTGCGCGGCGTGCGGTCCGCGCGTGTGGCTGGAGGCTTCCAACGGCGCGGAGATTCCGTCGGACGATCCCGTGACTCGGGCCATCGACCGCTTGATGGCAGGCGAGATTATGGCCATCAAGGGCATCGGCGGTTTCCATCTCGCCGTTGACGCCACCAACGAGTTCGCGGTGATGCGGCTGCGCGACCGCAAGCATCGTTACGGCAAACCCCTGGCGGTGATGGTGCGCGACCTTGAAGCGGCAAGTGAGCTTTGCGTGATGACGCCAGAGGAAGAGCAGCTTCTCACGACAGTTGCGCGGCCCATCGTCATTTGCCTTAAGAAAACAGGCAATGGGATTGCGCCGTCGGTCGCGCCCGGCATTCCTTGGCTGGGCGTTTTTCTGCCTTATGCGCCGTTGCAGCATCTGCTTTTCGCCGATCCCAGGGTCCGCGGGCTGGTGATGACCAGCGCAAATCTGAGCGAAGAGCCGATTGCGATCGAAAACGGCGAGGCGCTGGAGCGGCTTGGGAGTATCGCGGATGCGTTTCTGATGCACGACCGCGAGATCCTGCAGCGCTCCGACGATTCGGTTATGACTCTGGTGGATGGCAGTCCGCAGATCGTTCGGCGAGCCCGTGGATTTGTTCCGCTGGCGGTGCCACTGCCGCCGAGCATTGATGCGCCGCCGCTGCTGGCAGTGGGCGGGCACCTGAAGAATGTTTTTGCTCTCGCCCGAGGGCGGTTCGCCTACCAGAGCCAGCATCTCGGCGACCTTGAGACTCTTACCGGTCTCGAGTTCTTCCGCGAATCGCTTGAACATATGATGCACACCTTCGAAATCGAACCCGAGACCGTGGTTCGCGATCAGCACCCGGGGTATCTTTCGACGTCGTGGGCCCAAAAATGGGCAAGCGAGCGCAGCTTGCCCCTGATTGCGGTTCAGCATCATCACGCGCACATCGCTGCGTGCATGGCGGACCACCGAATCGAGGGATCGGTGATTGGAATTTCTCTCGATGGAACGGGATTCGGCAGCGATGGCTGCATCTGGGGTGGAGAGGTGCTCGTGAGCCGTCTCGAAAGCTTCGACCGGTTTGCACATCTGGATTATGTACCCATGCCCGGCGGTGAAGCGGCTATCCGCGAGCCGTGGCGCATGGCGTTGGGAGCATTGCATGCGGCGGGATTTGATATCGAGAGGCCTGAAATCCTGGGCAGGTTTGGAGCGAATTTCGAAGATGCGCGCGTGCTCCTGCGTATGATGGATCGAGGGTTGAATACGCCGCTCACTTCGAGCTGCGGAAGGCTGTTCGATGCCGTTGCCGCGGTGGTTCTGGGCCGCGGAGTCGTCGATTACGAGGCGCAGGCCGCGATCGAGCTGGAAGGCGTCGCGGTCGAGGAGCCTGATGCGCCGGCCGGCGGCTATCCGTTCGAAACCGTCGCTGGAAACCCCATGAAGGGCGACCCATGGCGATTCTCTGCTGCGCCCATGTGGCGGGCACTCTGGGTGGATTTGCTGGCGGGCGTTGGCAAGGCGCGGATCTCCGCGCGTTTCCATGCGGGGCTCGCCGACGCTTTTGCGCGCGCAGCGGTGCTGGCCCGAAACGCGACGGGCATCCGGCAGGTGGTTCTCTCCGGAGGCTGCATGCACAACCGCCGCCTCGTTCGGTTGCTGCGCGCAGCGCTCGAAGCGCAGGGATTTGAGGTTTTCGGCCAGGTTCAGGTCAGCCCGGGCGATGGCGGGCTGAGCTACGGGCAAGCCGTGGTCGCAGCAGCGGTCCTCAGAAAAGAATCCGCGGGAGATGCAGGTAGAACAACATGACCACACGGCGAAATGGCGGCAAGGTGCTCACCATTCTTTCCGGAGTTTTCAGTTTCCTGCTCGCCCTTTACGCCCTGGCAGCGGTGCGCGGCATCGATCTTCGCCAAAATACCCTTTTGTCTGCCGCATATTGCGTACTTCCCATGCTCAGCCTTCCTTTCTTTTTTCTCGCGTTCTCTGCGCGATGGCTGCTCCTGGTTCAGGCTATCCTTGCCCTTGCATATATTCCTGTCTATGCCGCCATGAACTGGAGAACCTGTGCCGAGCTTGCCTACTGCGGAAGCGTTTCGTCCGTCGTTCTTACGACGATCGCGACATCGAAAGTGATGCTGTTCTTGAGCGTAGCGCTCAGCAGTCTTGCAGCTTTCGTCCTGGAACGCCGGCAAGAGGATCGGCATACCGAGAAAAAACGCAAATGCTGATTTGTTCCATGCTCACTGAAAAACAACCACAGGTCCCTCGTCTCCGCTCGCCGTAGAAGCGCGGCAGGATCGGCTTAGGATGGCTGAGTCAGAAATGAGGGGATGCGGTCTTCGGTCTCAAAATCGAAACCTGGGGCACCCAATATTGCAATCAGCCCGACAGCCGCACCAGTTCCTGCGCTTCGTCGCGCGGGCCGAGGATGGACATGCGCGGAATACGCCCGCGGACCATGGCGACTTCATCGCACCGGTGCAGGCGGGGGCACATCTGGCAATCCTTGAAGATCTTGTCCGGCAGTTCCGACTTGTCTTCAACGGTGCGGAAGCCGTATTTGAAAAAGAAATCGGGAATGCGCGTAAACAGGCATACCGACTGAATGCCGTGCGTTTCGGCTTCTTCGATGAGCGCTTTAAGGATGTTTCCACCGGCGCCCTGAGACTTGGCCTCCGGTTTGACCACGATGGAGCGCACCTCGCAGAGATGCGGACCGTAGAGGTGAAGCGCTCCGCAGCCGAGAAAGACTCCGCCATCGGACTCGGCGACGGTGAAGTCGCGAATGTTTTCGCAGATTTCGGCAAAAGGCCGCTTGAGAAGCGTGCCGTCGCCGGAGAGCGAGTTTACGAGATCGTAGATATTGGAGGCGTCGTGAAGAAGGGCTTTACGCACCAGCATGGATTGCCTCCGCCATCTGGTGTTTATCGAGCGCCGCGATCCACTCTGACGCGCGATCGAGAGCCTTGCGCACGCGCTCATGCGCAGTTCCACCGATCACGTCGTGGCAATCCAGCGTGGCGTCGAGAGCGATCGCAGGATAGAAGTCCTCGCCGAACTCCCGGCCAAACTGGCGAAGCTGTGCGATAGTGAGGCCCTCGAGCTCGACGCCTTTCTCGATGGCATAGCGCACCGCGCGGCCGACTTTTTCATGTGCGGAACGAAAAGGAACGCCCTTGTGCACCAGATAGGTGGCCGCGGCCATTGCATTCAAATAGCCCGACTCTGCGGCTCTCCCCATTCGATCGCGGTTGAATTGTAAGGCGGCCGTGAACCGTGCAACAAGATTGAGCATCTGCGGCACGAAGCCGACCGAAAAGAGCGGCTCCTGAGTCTCCTGCATATCCTTATTGTAGGCCAACGGCAGCCCCTTCAGCTGCATTGCCACGGCTTGCGCGGCCCCTTGAATGCGTCCCACCTTGGCGCGAAGCAGCTCGGTGAGATCGGGGTTCTTCTTCTGGGGCATGGCGCTCGATCCTGTCGAAAACGCCTCGGGCAGCGCGACGAATCCAAACTCCGTTGTGCCGAACAGGGTGATCTCCTCGGCAAATCGGCTGAGGTGCAGGCCTACATAGGTGAGCCCGTTGAGGTATTCGAGGATAAAGTCGCGATCGCTGGTTGCGTCGATGGAATTGGCCGTAGGTGCGCGGAATCCGAGCTCGCGCGCGGCGATGGCGCGATCGAGAGGCAGCGTTGCGCCGGCAACAGCTCCGGATCCCAGAGGGCAGTAATTCAGGCGGGCTGCGCAATCGAGCAGGCGATCCGCATCGCGCAGCGCCATCTCAACGTAAGCCAGCAGCCAATGGGCGACGAGAACGGGCTCGGCGCGCTGCAGATGGGTGTAACTCGGCATCGCGGCGGCGCCTGCTTCGCGTCCCTGCCCCACCAGAGCCGCGGCCCAGGCGGCAAGACCGTGAACGACAAGTCCAATCTGAGCGCGCACGTAGAGGCGCAGGTCGGTTGCAATTTGTTCGTTGCGGCTGCGGCCGGTGTGCAGTTTAAGACCGATATCTCCGACGCGCTCGACGAGTTCGAGCTCGACGAAATGATGGATGTCTTCGGCGGTAGAGTGATCGCGCATCTCAGCCAGCCCTGCTTCTGAGCCGAAGTTGGTGGCGATTCCATCCAGAGCGTCCCGCAACTCAGCTGTTTCGGTCGTGGTCAGGATCCCCGCGGCGCAAAGCGCCGACGCGTGCGCCTTGCTCGCAGCGACCTCGTAGTCAAGAAGACGCCAGTCAAAAACAATCGAGCGTTGCCAGGCTTCGAACTCCGCATCCAGCGGCTCGCGAAATCGGCCCGACCACATCTTCCCGGGTTGTTGTTCGCTCGGCATTGATCTAAGCGTACCTCACACTATTCCCTCTCATTGGAGTTCTTGAGCTGCGGCATTTCACTGCCTTTGCTCAACGTGAGCAGTCCCGATTTGGCGTAAGTGACGAGCTTCTCGCGCGTGTCGATGATGTCGAGATTGCGCATTGTGAGCTGGCCGATGCGGTCGCGCGGCGAGAAGTTCGATTCGGTCTTCTCCATGCTGAGCCGCTCGGGGTGGAACGTCAGGTTGGGCGACTCGGTGTTGAGGATCGAGTAGTCGTTGCCGCGGCGCAGCTCGAGCGTGACCTCGCCCGTGACGGGTTTCGCGACCCAGCGCTGCGCCGACTCGCGCAGCATGATGGCCTGCGAGTCGAACCAGCGTCCCTGATAAAGTAGGCGGCCGAGCTTGCGGCCGTTCTCGCGGTACTGCTCGATGGTGTCCTCGTTGTGGATGCCGGTGATGAGGCGCTCGTATGCGATATAGAGCAACGCAAGGCCCGGAGCCTCGTAGATGCCGCGGCTCTTCGCTTCGATGATGCGGTTCTCGATCTGGTCGCTCATGCCAAGGCCATGGCGACCGCCGATACGATTGGCTTCGAGCAGCAATTCGACGGGATCGGCGAACTGACGGCCGTTCAGCGCCGCGGGCGAACCTTCTTCGAAGCGGATGACGACCTGTTCGTGCTTGATCTCGACGTCGTCGCGCCAGAAGGCGGCGCCCATGATGGGAACGACGATTTTGACGGACGACGAGAGGCGCTCGAGGTCCTTGGCTTCGTGGGTGGCGCCCAGAATGTTCGAATCGGTGGAGTAGGCTTTTTCCGCCGGCATTTTGTAGGCGAAACCAGAGCGATGCATGAATGCCGACATTTCCGCGCGCCCGCCGAGCTCGTCGATGAA
>JASHSG010000071.1 GCA_030040935.1 Acidobacteriaceae bacterium
CCGGTCGCCCTCTATGATCCGCGATCGCGAGGCGCCGAGGCGTACTTCGAGATGACGTGGGAGTTCCTGGCCCGCAACCAAATGGAAGGCCCGCTTATGGATGGACTCAGCGCCGCCGAGCGCACGTCCGCCGAAGGTCGGCGTTTCCGCGGCCGAGGGACCTTCTGGCCTTATTCGTGACCGCTGGCCTCAGCCTGAACAATGCCGGTCAGTCCATGATTCAGCTAACTCGTTCTATTAATTGATCTTCGAGGTTCTCAGCACAATGACTACAGCCGCCTTCGACCCCAAGCGTCGCGCACTCGGCAAGGGCCTTGACTCTTTACTGCCCCGAGTTCAGGCTTCTCCAGCCCCCGAATTGGAAGGAGGGAGGCCGCGGGAGATTCCCCTCGATCAGATCGACCACAACCCCTTTCAGACGCGATCGACTGTGAGCCAGGAACAATTGGCCGAACTGGCTGCCTCTATCGCCGCCAACGGAGTGGTGCAGCCAGTGCTGGTGCGCCCTGTCGCAGGCGGCCGTTTTCAGCTCATTGCCGGCGAGCGCCGCTGGCGCGCGTCGCAAATTGCCGGCAAGACGACCGTTCCCGCAATCCTGCGCCAGGTCTCAGACGAGCAGGCAATGGAAATCACCATCGTCGAAAACCTGCAGCGCGCCGACCTCAACCCCATGGAGCAGGCGCGGGCCTTTGAGCGCCTCTCACGTGAGTTTCAGATGACCCAGGAGCAGATGGCGCAGCGCACCGGCAAGGATCGCGCGAGCGTCGCTAACTTCTTGCGCCTTCTTCGCTTACCGCAAAGCGTTCAGGCCAGCGTAGAATCCGGCGAACTTAGTTTCGGCCACGCCCGGGCCCTGATTGCACTCCAGCAACCGGAGGAAATGGAGAAGGCGGCGCGGCGCATCGTGGACCATTCGCTTTCTGTTCGCCAAACAGAAAGCCTTGTCCAGGAGCTCATCGACCCCAGCCGCAGGCCGAAGAAAGGCCCCAAAGCTCCGGCCCCCATTGACGCGAATGTTCGCGATGCCCAGGAACGCCTGCAGCGCGCCTTGGGCCTGAAAGTAACAATCGAGGATCACAACGGCCGCGGCAAAGTGATTATTCAATACGCTCGCCTCGAAGACTTCGACGCGCTGATGGAGCGCTTCGCCGCGGAGCCGTCCTGAAAAAATCTGATAATCTGATTGGATGGACCCGATTCCGATCAGTGTCACTGAGGCTTCGCGGAACTTTTCCGATTGCGTGAACCGCGCACGCTATCAGGGAATAAGCTTCATCCTGCACAAGGGCGGCGCGGCGGTTGCGCGAATCGAGCCGGCCGAAACACAGCCGCGCAAAGGGGTCGAGCTGGCCGCGGCGCTGAAACAGGCCGTCGAAGGCGTTCACGTCGGCGTGGAAGAAGCCACTTCATGGCTGCATGATCTGGAACAGGCGCGCGGTTCCCTGCAGCCGCAGGTGAGGCCGTGGCGCTTCTGATCGATGCCGATGTAATTATTCAGGCCGAGCGAAGAGCGCTCGACTTCGATACATGGCTTCGCTCGCATGCCGGCGAAGAGATCAAGCTTGCAGCGATCACAGTGGCTGAGTTATGGCGCAGCGTGGAGCGCGCGTCCGGCGTCCATCGCGCCAAACGGCAAAAGTATCTTCAGGCCGTGCTCGCTGTATTCGACGTGGTGCCGTACAGCCAAACCGCCGCCGTCGAACATGCGCGGCTGTGGGCCGATATTGAGGCCGCTGGGCAAAGAATGAGCCCACACGACTTGATGCTTGCCGCGACCGCCAGGGAATCCGGCGCCACGATTGTCACTTTTAACACGCGGCGTTTTGCTGCGGTTCCGGGGTTGACCGTATTGAAGCCATAGCAGAACGCGGCCGGGAGGTTTGCATCGCATGATGAAGGCCCTGGCGTTGCTTGTCTGTGCTGCGGCGCCCGCATGCATTGGGACGGGCCAACCGCTCCAAACCAGCACGGTTTCGATCAATGTTGACCTCGGCAAGTCCGTCGGCGCCTACGTGCCCATTACCAGCTGGTTCGGGTACGACGAATCCAACTACACCACGATGAAGTTCGGCAGGCAACTGCTGGGCGAATTGCACGACCTCAGCCCCGCGCCTGTCTATGTTCGCACTCATCATCTTCTGACCTCAGGCAATGGCGTTCCCGAGCTCAAGTGGAGCTCCTCGAATGTCTTCAGCCTCGATGCGCAGGGCAAGCCAGTCTATGACTTCACCATCACAGACGAGACGTTCGACGCATTTTCGCGGGCTGGCGTGCGGCCCATGGTGGAACTCGGCTTCATGCCCAGGGACCTGGCCGCGGCGGTTCCCGGGATTAGCCAGTATCAGCTCCACTATCCTGCTCCGACTATGGCCGGCGCGTCGAACAACCCGCCCAGGGACTACAAAATGTGGGGCGAGCTGGTTCGCAGGTTTACGCAACATCTGGTCGAGCGATATGGGCGCGCGCAGGTCAGCACCTGGTACTTCGAGGTCTGGAATGAGCCCGACATCGTCTACTGGCACGGCACGCCGCAGGAGTACTTCAAGCTCTACGACTACGCAGCCGCAGGCGTGCGCGCGGCACTGCCCGCCGCGAAAGTCGGCGGACCGGCAAGCACAGGCCCCGCCGGCCCCAAATCGAGCGCCTTCCTTCAAAGCTTCCTCGAGCACTGTGCGCGCGACAAAAGCGCAGCCGACGGCAAACCCATCCCGCTCGATTTCATCTCGTTCCACCCCAAGGGCCACAACGCGTTGGTCGATGGCCACGTGCAGATGGGCATCTCCAGCGAGCTCCGGGCCGCGCAAAACGGATTCCGCATTGTCGCTGGTTTTCCGCAGTACCGGCGCCTCCCGATCATCCTCAGCGAAGCCGATCCGGAGGGCTGCGCAGCCTGCTCCGCGAAAGACAATCCTGCCAACGCCTATCGCAACGATCCTCTCTATGCCAGTTACACAGCCACCGCGATAAAAGCCCTCTTCGAGCTCGAGGATCAGGCGCGGGTAAACCTCATCGCCATGCTCTCCTGGTCCTTCGAATTTGAAAACTCGAATTACTTCGAGGGACTACGCACGCTCGCCACCAACGGAATCGACAAGCCCATCCTGAATCTTTTCCGCATGGCCGGCCTCATGTCGGGTGAGCGGGTTGCGACCGCCAGCACTGGCCAGCTCCCTCTCGACGGCCTCGTTACAGCCGGCGCGCGTCAGGCTCCCGACATCGACGCCTTCGCGACCAAAGCCGATCACGAGGCTGCCGTCATGGTCTGGAACTATCACGATGACGACGTGCCCGCGCCTGCTGCTTCGGTTCAAATCACCGTCAATGGAATTCCCGCCGGGGTGGAGAAGGTCCTGCTGGAGCATTTTCGGATTGACGACACCCACAGCAATGCTTATACGGCGTGGCAAAAGATGGGCTCGCCGCAGGCGCCCACTTCCGGGCAATACGCCCAGCTCAAAGCGGCCGGCCAATTGCAGCTTTTCGCGTCTCCTGAATGGCTCGATGCCGCCGACGGAAAGCTAGTCATCAACACTTGCCTTCCCCGCCAGGCCGTCTCCCTGCTGCGGCTAAAGTGGTGAGCGGTCTGCGCCTCGATTACCGAGGTGTCCGGCGCGCAATTCGAGAGTTGCTTCGAGGCTCCCGGAGATTTATCCTTCACTTCTACTCGAGGCTCCTGCGCCTGAAAGCGAGGAGCCCATGTTTTTTCGCCAAATGCAGCCCTTTTGCGGAGTCGCTTCGATGGCCCTTCAACCCGTAACCTCAGCCAACAACGCGCCGCACGCGGTTCAAATCATCCCCGTTGTTCTGAATGGACGCGCCCTTGAACCCAACCGCCGCATTCCGCTCAATCTGGATTGGGTCGAGGGTGTGCGCGTCAATACCAGCGCCGTGGAGCGCCGGGCGGCCACTCATGTTGCACGTCGCACCGTGAAGAAAGAAACCCAGGCGGCGTGGCTGCTGCGCGCCATCGCCTGCATGGACCTGACCACACTCAGCGGCGACGATTCGGCCGACCGTGTTCGCCGCCTCTGCGCCAAGGCGCGCAGTCCGCTGCAACGGCACATCGTCGAGGGCCTCGGAATCGAGGATCTGCATCTCACGGTCGGCGCCGTCTGCGTCTACCACGCATTTGTCGAGACTGCTGTCAAGGCTCTCGAAGGCTCGGGCATTCCCGTCGCGGCAGTTTCAGCCGGATTCCCTGCGGGGCTCAATCCATTGGAGCAGCGCGTCGAAGAGATTCACCGCAGCGTTGAAGCCGGCGCGCAGGAAATCGATATCGTCATCACGCGCGCCCACGTCTTTAACGGCGAATGGCAGGCGCTCTACGACGAGGTTGCAGCCTTCAAAGAGGCCTGCGGACCAAACGCGCACCTGAAAGCGATCCTCGGCACCGGCGACCTGATGACACTGCGTAACGTGGCGCGCGCGAGTTGGGTTGCCATGATGGCCGGCGCCGACTTCATCAAGACGTCCACCGGAAAGGAATCTGTCAACGCCACGCTTCCCGTTTCACTCGTGATGGTCCGCGCCATTCGCGACTACGCCGAGCGCACGGGCAGCGCGGTCGGATTCAAGCCTGCCGGCGGCATTCGCACCGCGCGCCAGGCTACGGATTGGCTGGCGCTGATGAAGGATGAGCTCGGCCGTCCCTGGCTCGAACCGTCACTCTTTCGGTTCGGCGCCAGCGGAATGTTGGGCGATATCGAGCGCCAGCTGGAGCATCATTTAACTGGGCACTACTCGGCGACGTACCGGCACCCCATCGCATAAGAGCAATTGGGACGATTGCCGCCGGTTTGAGGCGTGAACAGCATCCCGCAGGGATGCAAGGAAATTAGCCCAGGACAAGCGGAGCGCAGTCCTGGGAAAGCAGCAGAAAGAAATGAGGCCCCGTAGGGGCGATGAAATCGGAGCGATAAATAAATCCGAACCGGAGGGAGCAGGGGCCTTCAGGCCTCTGAAAACGTAGGGCGGAAACGTGGCCTTTAGGCCTGGAGACGCTTTACGAATCATTGGGCCTTGGCATTCGAGGGTACACATGAGCACCATTGCCGAAAAGTTCTACACCATGGAGTACGGCGCCGCGCCGGAAGATCCCAAAGAAGCGGTGCAATGGCTCGAGCGTCACCATCGCCGCTTCAATGAATTCATCGGCGGCGCCTGGGTCAAGCCGGCCAGCGGCGAGTACCAGTCCACCAGCGATCCGTCGACGGGCGAAGTGATCGCCGAAGTGGCCAAAGGCAATCTCGCCGACGTTGAAGCCGCCGTCTCCGCCGCGCGCAAGGCACTCCCTGCCTGGCAAGCTCTTTCAGGCCACGAGCGTGCGCGTTATTTGTACGCACTCGCCCGCCAGGTGCAAAAGCATTCCCGCCGTCTCGCCGTTCTTGAGACCATGGACAACGGCAAACCCATCCGCGAGAGCCGCGACATCGATATTCCGCTCGTCGCGCGCCATTTTTACTACCACGCCGGTTGGGCGCAGCTTCTTGAATCGGAGTTTCCCAGCTACCAGGCCTGCGGTGTCGTCGGCCAGATCATTCCCTGGAACTTTCCTTTGCTGATGTTTGCGTGGAAGGTCGCGCCCGCACTCGCCGCCGGCAACACCGTCGTCATCAAGCCCGCGAAATACACGCCGCTCACCGCGCTGGCCTTTGCCGAGCTCGCCATGGAAGTCGGCCTGCCGCCCGGCGTCCTCAACGTGCTCACCTGCGACGCCAAAACCGGTCAGGCGCTCATTGAGCATCCCGGCATCGACAAGGTAGCATTCACCGGGTCGACTGAAGTCGGTCGCACCATTCGCAAGGCCACCGCCAACTCCACCAAGAAACTCTCGCTTGAGCTTGGCGGCAAATCGCCCTTCGTCGTATTCGACGATGCCGACCTCGACTCCGCCGTTGAAGGCCTCGTCGACGCCATCTGGTTCAACCAGGGCCAGGTCTGCTGCGCGGGATCGCGCCTGCTGGTGCAGGAGCG
>JASHSG010000072.1 GCA_030040935.1 Acidobacteriaceae bacterium
CGGCCGGCTACGCGATGATGACGCCGCTGGCCGAAGCCGGGATTGAAAAGGCTCTCAGTGGCATCGACTAGGGATTGGAGAATAGAGAGCAGAGATTAGAGATCATACGGAGAACGACGATCCGCAGCCGCAGGACCGCGCGGAGTTCGGGTTGATGAAGTTGAAGCCCTGGCGGATTAAGGTCTCTTCGTAGTCAAGCGTCATGCCCTGCAAATAGACAAAGCTTTTAGGATCGATGAACACGCGCACATCGTCAAATGTGAAAATGTTGTCGTGCTCCCGCGGGCGCGCGTCGAAGCCGATTGCATAGGAAAGCCCGGAGCATCCCCCACCCTTAACGCCAAGGCGCAGCCCACCCTCGTCCGTCGAAATGCCCTCTTTGGCGAGAATCGCCCGGATGCGGTTGACGGCGCTGGGAGTCACGTCGAGCCCGCCAGATGCCGCCTGCTGCGCCGGAGCAGCGTTCTCCGATGAATTTGATCCGATGGAAATCATCTCTGCTACACTCTTGGTTTGGTTCAACGAAATGAACTTCCTTCCCATTTGATTCGGCTGGATCGGCCGCCGATTCTTCCCCGCATCAGGCAATTACTGCCCAACCCTGGACGGATCGATGAATCTCCTTCTTCCTTTCCTGCATCCACCTGAACGGTATTACGGGATCCATGCACATTAGAATGCGAGCTGAATCCGTAACAAAAACCAGCATCGGCACGACGGTCATTACAGCGTCAGCGTGATGAGCCCATGCGTGTCGCGGGCTTTCGCAACCGACGGCTCCTGCTCCGCAAGGTCCTGAATGCTGATGCTCTTGAGGACCCCGGCGATGGTCTCATTCACGCGAGCCAGAGGTTCTTTTATCGTGCAGCTCGGGGTCAACTCGCAGGACTTTGCGCCCTTGAAGCAGGAAGTGATGAACAACGGCCCGTCGATGGCGTGGATTACCTCGAACGCCGAAATTTGACGCGCATCCCGCGCCAGCGCGTAGCCACCATTCATACCGGCATGAGAGCGCAAAAGCCCGACCTTCGTGAGGCGCTGCAAAATCTTGGCAAGAAGCTGGGCGGGTATCCCATAGGCGTCAGCGACATCCTTGGCGCTCAGGGCGGGAGTTTCAGGATGCTCGGCCAGATACTTCAGCGCCATCAGGCCATAATCGGCTTTCTTGGTGAGCTTTAGCATGGAATATCCGACTGCTTAGGTCCGCTTTAAGTATACGTCTGGTTCATTGCGCCTTCAAGTCGGGGTCTCTACGCTCGAAGCTCGGGCTGATCGGGAAGCCATCACCCGGGATTCATCAAAAAATCCGTTTGCAATCGGGCGAAAGACGGCTACAATCTGGCGGAAAGAGCACCTTTAGCCGTTACCGAGCAACCAGACCCGATCGCCAGCACTCTCAGTTGAAAGCAGCTACGAGGGAGGGCGGGCCTCCACCTATCCGGAGCGGGACGGGGGCTTTGGAATCGGGGCAGGAGCACCAGGCTCGAAGAACGATGGCAACCGCCTGCAGACACCCCAAAGTCCGAATCGTTTCCCGGCACGATGACACGGAGTTTGTCGAGTGCCTGGAGTGTGGCGAGGTCTTTGATTCCGAAGAGTTTCGCGATATGGAGATCGAAGACACCGCTGGAACCGAAGATCTACCCGACGATTCCTAAATGGCGCACCACCTCCCGAGTCGGCCGAGAAAGTCCTTAATATTCGGATCCGGTTGATTTCTAACTATTTCGCGCCCGCACTATTGGCCACCGGGGCGACTGTGCGCCGCGAAACCAGCCAGGCATAATGCAGGCCGGAAGCTACGGTAAGCGCGATCGTAGCGCCAAGAGCCACCGCCCGTGTGACTGTAACCCAGTACCAGGCGGGGGTGACCTGGTGCAGCAGGACGGCTGCGACCGCGCCGATTTGTGCCAGTGTGTTGGCCTTGCCGAAGACGCTGGGATGAAACTCGCGACGCCCAACAGCGGCATACAGGATAGCGGCCACCAGCAAAATGGCCACGTCCCGCCCGAAGACCAGTACCGTGACAGTGGCGGGCATGAGCCCCTTGTAAAAGAGAACCAGAAACAGCGTGCTCAGAAGCAGCTTATCGGCCACAGGGTCAAGATAGTGCCCCAGCATGGAACGCTGCCTGAGAGCGCGCGCCAGCAGGCCATCCAGCGCGTCGGTCAATCCTGCGGCTACAAAGAGGCTGAAGCTCAGCAAGTAGTGCCCCTCGAGGATCGCGGCCACGAGGAAGGGCGCCATGCAGATGCGCATGAGCGTCAGCAGATTGGGCGCGCTGCGGAGTGGGTTCAATCGAAGTTGCAGATCCTGGTGCATAGCATGCAGCGGAGAAACAGCATCCCGCCGGCGCATGGCGGGGAGCTTTATCACGTCAACGATGGTAATGCATCGATGCTACAGAGCGCAGTTCGCGAGCAACCGTCCCGTGGCGCGCGGTGGTGGTCCATACCGGCTTCCTACGCCCCAATGGCTAACTCTGCAGAGAGGATGTTCAAGGGCGTCAGGCCGCGTTGTCGCAGGGCGCGCAGGCTGAGCGCGTCCTGGCGCTTGGCGAGGCGCCGGCCATTGTGATCGACCACAAGCCGGCAGTGATACCAGATGGGAGGGTTGAGGCCAAGAGCGCGAAAGAGCAGGATCTGACGCGCAGTCGACTTGAGCAGGTCGGCGCCACGCACGACTTCAGTGATGGCCATGGCCGCATCGTCGGCAACGCAAGCCAATTGGTAGCTGGGAACGTTGTCACGCCGCCAGACGACGAAATCGCCGAAGTCCTCGCCGGCCACAAAGCGCTGCAGGCCGAGGTTGAGGTCAACGAACTCAATCACCTCGCCGTCCGGGACGCGGAAGCGCCAGTTGGCGCCGCTGGGATCTTCGAACTCGCTCGCGGTGGGGCCGGGGAGCTGGGGCGTGCCTCCCAGGAATAGCCGGCAGGTTCCGGGATAGACAGGCTCATCGTCGTCATCGTCGAGCTCGCCATCACCACTCTGCGCATGTTCGTGTGGAGCGCCGAGCGCGCCTGCGAGGTCCTTGCGCGAGCAGCGGCATGGGAAGAGGCGCCCTGTGCGCAACAGTTTGCGCCAGGCGTCGAGATAAACGGGCCGACGCTTGCTTTGCACATAAGGAGCAAACGGCCCGCCCTTTTCTGGCCCCTCCTGCCATCGGATTCCCAGCCAGCGCAGGTCTTCGAGGGCGGCCTCGGCATAGGCGGCGCGGCTGCGATCGGGATCGAGGTCGTCCATGCGCATCACCAACGTGCCGCCTGCTTCGCGGGCCCGCTGAAATGCGGTCCAGAAGGTGCGCGCGTGGCCCACGTGCAGATAGCCGGTGGGCGAGGGCGCCAGACGCCCGCGATAGCCCGACGATGGAGATGGAGAAGCGCTGGCCACCCTGTCGATGAGTGTAGGCGAGCAGAAGAGGCAAGGTATATAGCGGGCTTGGTGCCTACGACGCGGGCTTCCAGCGCAGGATGGGCTTGCGGGCGGCTTGCACCTCGTCGAGCCGCGAGATGCGCGTGGAGTGCGGCGCCGTCTTGACGATTTCAGGATTCTCCTCGACTTCGCGTGCGATCGAGTGCATGGCAGCGATAAACAGATCGAGTTCTTCGCGCGACTCGCTTTCGGTGGGCTCGATCATCAGCGCCCCATGCACGATAAGCGGAAAGCTCACGGTGTAGGGATGGAAGCCGTAGTCAATCAGACGCTTGGCGAGGTCGCCGGTTTTGACCCCGCGGGCCGCCTGCCGCTTGTCGCTGAAGACTACTTCGTGCATCGACGCTGTCTTGTAGGGCAGCTCATAGGCGTCTTCGAGCTTCTTGCGGACGTAATTGGCGTTCAGGACCGCGTCTTCGGTGGTCTGGCGAAGGCCATCGGGGCCGTTGGCCAGAATGTAGGCCAGCGCGCGAATGAACATACCCGTGTTGCCGTAAAACGCGCGCACCCGGCCAACTGACTTTGGACGATCGTAGCTCCAATACAGTGCCCCACCAGGCGGATGGAGCATCAAAGCGCCTGGATCGCCGATGCGCTCGCCTTCGGACCTCGGTGCCGGCGCGCGAAACAGTGGCGGGCAACCATCGGCCGTCGGCTCGGCATTGGTATCCTCCCAGTCTCCCGCGTCCGGGCAGTCCTTCGGACCGTTCTCGCTTCGGACCAGAACTGGGATGGGGAGGAATGGCTCAAGAAACGCCTTGCAGGCCACAGGACCGGAGCCGGGTCCGCCGCCGCCGTGCGGCGTTGAGAAGGTTTTGTGCAGGTTGAGATGCATCACGTCCACACCGAAGTCGCCCGGCCGCACCTTGCCCACCAGCGCGTTCATGTTGGCGCCATCCATGTAGAGCAAGGAACCCTTGGCGTGCAGAACGTCCGCGATCTTATGAATCTGGCTCTCGAAGACACCCAGCGTCGATGGGTTGGTGAGCATCAGGGCTGCGGTTTCGCTGTCGACCTGCCGCGCAAGAGCCTCGAGATCGATGCCGCCGTCGGCGTTGGACTTGAGATTCTCGACCTGGTAGCCGACGATGGCCGCCGTGGCGGGGTTGGTGCCATGCGCAGAGTCGGGGATAAGAATCTTTCTGCGCGGGTTACCCTGCGACTCGTGCCATGCGCGCGTAAGCAAAATGCCGGTAAACTCGCCGTGTGCTCCGGCTGCCGGCTGCAACGTGATCGCGTCCATTCCTGTGATGTCGAGCAGGCATCGTTGCAGCAGGTCCAGAATCTCCAGGATGCCTTGCGCCAGCGATTCCGGCCGGTATGGGTGCGCCTCGGCCAACCCCTCGATGCGCGCTACTAACTCGTTCACCCGAGGGTTGTATTTCATCGTGCACGATCCAAGCGGATACATACCCAGGTCGATGGCGTAGTTCCAGGTGGACAGGCGGGTGAAGTGGCGGATGATCTCGATTTCGCTTAGTTCAGGAAGCAAACCCGGATTCTCGCGGTAGACGGGGCCAAGCAGCTTTGCAATATCCACCGCCGGCACGTCCAAAGGCGGCAACCTGTAGGCGCGCTTGCCCGGCGAGGACTTTTCAAACAGCAGCGCTTCGTTCTGCGTCTGATGTGGGCGGACCTTGCCGAGCGTGTGGGGGCCCTCGGGATGCGCGGTGAAGCGTTTTGCGCTCGTCGTCATTTGTCTCTCTATGCCTCCACTGGCTGCGCCGCCAGCACTTTGGCCGCCGTCTCGATCTGCGCTTGGGTGACCATCTCAGTCGCACACCAAAGAGTGCAGTTGTGCAATTCGGGATACCAGCGGCTAAGGTCCACGCCACCGACGATTTTGCTTTCGAGCAGCCGCCGGCTCCACGTTGCTGGCGCTTCATCCGTTTGCAAGACGAATTCATGGAAGCGCGGCGCTCCGCTAAAGCGCAGCTTTGCGCCCGGCTGCGCCGCGAGCGTCTTCGCCGCGTAATCGGCCTTGGCCAGGTTGTGTCCGGCGAGCTCGCGCATGCCTTCCTTGCCGTAGACAGCGAGAAAGATCGTCGCCATCAACGCAACGAGAGCCTGGTTGGTGCAGATATTCGAAGTCGCCTTTTCGCGGCGAATATGTTGTTCCCGCGTTGCCAATGTCAAAACGAAGCCACGATTCCCTTCCCCGTCGACGGTCTGGCCGGCGAGCCGGCCCGGCATTTGGCGCACGAACTGCTCTTTTGCAGCGATCACGCCGCAAAATGGACCGCCGTAACTGAGCGCGACGCCGAATGACTGCGCTTCCATGGCGACGATATCTGCCTCAACGGGCGGGTGCACGATACCGAGTGAGACGGATTCAGCTATCGACACGATCAAAAGCGCGCCTTTGGCATGAGCGATTCCGGCGATGGCCGGAATGTCTTCGATCATCCCGAAAAAGTTCGGGCTCTGGACAAGAACGGCTGCGGTCTCCACGGAAACTGCGGATTCGAGCGATTTCAAGTCGACGCGCCCGGTTTCCGGATCGTAGCCGACCAAAGTCGCCGGCAACCCCTGATGCTTCGCGTAGGTGGCGATCACCTCCCGGTACTCGGGGTGAACGGTCCTGGCAACTACGGACTTGCTGCGTCCAGTCACCCGCACAGCCATCATTACCGCCTCGGCCGCTCCGGTTGAGCCGTCGTACATGCTGGCGTTAGCCACATCCATGCCAGTGAGCTCGGCGATCATCGTCTGGAACTCGAAGATGGCCTGCAGTGTGCCTTGCGCGATCTCAGCCTGGTAAGGCGTGTAACTGGTCAGGAATTCGCCGCGCTGAACCAGCGCATCGATAATGACAGGCCGGTAATGGCGATAAACGCCTGCGCCGAGGAAGCTCGAGTAGTCGGTCGCATTCTTTTGGCCGGCAGCACGAAAGTACTCGACAATTTCGCTCTCCGCCTGCTGGCGCGGCACGTTCAGATCGCGTTCGAGGCGATATTCGGCCGGAATGCTCGAAAAGAGATCATCAATCGAAGCCGCACCAATCTCGGCGAGCATCTGCCTGCGCTCTTCGTCGGACTTGGGGAGGTAGCGCATCACTTAGCTCGCCGTCTCCTCCGCGATAAAGGCCTCGTACGCGGCGGCGTCGAGCAACGTGCCCAGCTCTGCCGGATTGGAGAGCTCGACCTTTATGATCCAGGTGCCGTGAGCGTCCTGGTTGATCTGATCCGGCGCACTCTTCAGCTCCTCGTTCACCGCGATCACTTTCCCACTGACGGGCGAAAAGAGGTCGCTAACGGCCTTTACGCTCTCCACCGAACCGAAAGTGGCATTGGCGCTCACAGTATCGCCCACTTTGGGCGCATCGACGTAGACAATGTCGCCGAGCGAGTTCTGCGCGTAGTCGGTAATGCCGATCGAGCCGATGGCACCATCGACTGAAATCCATTCGTGTTCGCGGGTATAGCGGTAGTTCGAGGGGTAGGGCACGATAAGTCCGCTCCTTCAATAAGACAGCGAAATTCCAGTTTAAGGCGAGAGGGCCGCAGGCAGTGAGGAAAAGGAGGAAGACATGGACCGGGTATTCGGTTTCAGGTTTCAGACGGGCGTATCGCGATAATCCGCCCCATGCATATGCCAATTGCGGGGTGCAATCTTTTTGCTGATACCTGAACCCTTAAAACCGGGTTTTATCCCAGCACCAACACTGGCTGGAAGAGCGTGCCCGCCACTCTGCGGGCAATTCCCACCAGCTCCCTGGGACCGGCAAAGACCTTTACCAGCGGAGCTGCTGAGAACTCCGCGAGATTGGCCTGGGCGCCGTTCCGAAAGCGGCCCAGCGCCTGCGCGTCGCCGGTCACTGCGGGCATCTCCGGCAGCAAATTCCGCGGATGCACAAATAAGGCCTCCAAAGCCGTCGAATCTCCGGCCAGCGCCTCCAGTTCCTCGGGAGCATGTGCGAGCGCAAGCGTAAACGGGCCCGCGCGCGTGCGCCGCAAGCGGCTCAAGTGCGCCCCGCAACCCAGGTCGCAACCCAGTTCATGAGCCACCGAGCGCACATACCCTCCCGAGCTGATGTCGATGGTGAAGCTGACCTCAGGACCCTCGAATGACTCGATGACAAAGGCGCCGATGCGAACGCAGGCTGGCTTCAATGGCACCGGTTTGCCTTCACGGGCCAGCTTGTACGCATGCTTACCGTCGATCTTCTTGGCCGAAAAGGGCGGCGGCTGCTGCTCAAGCTCGCCTTGGAATCGCAGTGCGGCTGCCTGAATCTGCGACAGCTTCAGGCTCTTTGCAGCCTCCGGCCATCGGTCCGGTCCCGAAGGCTCGCCTTCCGCATCGTAGGTGTCGGTCGCGAACCCCAACCGAATGTTTCCCATATAGCTCTTTTCGGCGGACAAAAAGTACTGCGCAAGGCGCGTGAACTTTCCCATCAACAGCGGCAGTACCCCTGTAGCCATTGGGTCCAGGGTGCCCAGATGCCCTATTGATTGCTCTCCCGTGATGCGGCGCAGCCAGTCGACCACATCGTGGCTGGTCATACCGCCCGGCTTATCGATCACAAGAAGCCCGTTCACATCACCACTTTAGTAGGCGCAAGCACCCTTGCCAATTCGGAGGGGGAGGTTTGCATAAACTAAAGAAAGATGGCGGAAGAACTCGAACATGCGCTCAAGGCGGTCCGGGACCTCAGCAAGACGCTCAAGGGCTTGCCCATGGATCCCCCGCCCAAGGAAGTTCACAGGCTGCGCACGGCGACGCGACGCGTAGAGGCAATCCTCTCCGTGCTGGCGCAGAACGAGTCCAAAGAGTCGAGGCGGGTCCTCCAATCAATTGACCTCATACGCAAGGCGGCCGGCGGAGTGCGCGATATGGATGTGTTGATCGGTCATGCGCGCAAGCTGACGAGATACGCGGCCGGTGATTCTCTGGCCCGCCTCATCGAACAGCTCCAGATTGCACGCCAGCAGAACGCCATTGGATTGCGGCGCGCGCTAAGCCGAGCGCGCGACAAAGCGCGGGAGGATCTGAAGGAGTACTCGCTGCGGATTCGATCGGCACTCAAGCACGCGAACGGAGCAGTCTCCGCCAACGGATCACCTGCGGAGACCGGCGCCGGGATTCACTCCGCCGCCAGCACCATTGTCAGGGAGATGAACGACTGGCCCCCGCTCGACGCAGAGAATATTCACGCATTCCGGCTCAAGGTGAAGACGCTCCGCTACACCCTGCAGCTTTCTGCAGACGCCAACTCCGGCCTGGCCGACGTTCTGGGAGATGTGCAGCGCCGGATCGGCGACTGGCACGACTGGCAGCAGTTAAATGAAATTGCGAGGGAGATCTTAAATCCCCGGCGAGACGCCCCGCTTTTGACGCGCGTCGAACAGACCTGCAGCCAAAAGCTCCGCCGGGCGCTCGCGGCGGCGAACAGGCTTCGCGCAAAGTATTTGTCGATGCCGATCGCGCAGGGGATTTGAGGCGCGAGGCAATTCGAAAGCGACGCTCCGGCCTCCGCCTCAGACAATGCCCGTACCCGGTTGCCGCACCAGGGATAGGAACTCCGCCCGCGTCTCTTTCTGCCGGAAGCAGCCCAGCATAGCGCTGGTTACAGTGGATGAGTGCTGTTTTTCGATGCCTCGCATCATCATGCAAAGATGCCTCGCCTCAATCACCACGCCTACGCCCTGTGGTGCGATGGCTTTCTGAATGCAGTCGGCGATTTGGCTCGTGAGCCGCTCCTGCACCTGCAAGCGCCGCGCGAAAATCTCTACCAGCCGAGGAATCTTGCTGAGGCCGATGACCTTGCCCTTGGGAATATAGGCTACGTGTACCTTGCCAAAGAAGGGCAACATGTGGTGTTCGCAGAGCGAGAACATCTCGATGTCCTTGACGATCACCATCTCGTCGTAATCCACCTCGAATAGCGCGCCATGCAAGACGCGCGCCGGATCCTGATCGTAGCCCCTGGTGAGGAAGGCCATCGCTTTTTCTATGCGTTCCGGGGTCGCGCGCAGGCCGTCACGGTCGGGATTCTCGCCCAGCCGATTCAGAATTTCGCGATAAATCTCCCGCGTGCTGAAGCCGCTTAGCCCTTCGTCCGCCTCGATTGCCCTGCGAACTGGTTTACTCACCGCAACTGGTTGCGCCATCGTCTCTTATCCTTTCGCCGAACACTCAAAAAAATTATTTTCCGTCTCTTCAACGCGAACGCGCTCCAGCTCGCCCGCAGGCAAAGTGTCTTGCAGCAACTCAAAAATGGTCTTACAGAAATTCTCCGTCGTAGGCACGCGGTCGGCGAAGATCGCATCCAGGTTCAGGTCGGCATGATCGAATCGATCCAAGACTTGCGCCCGCACTGTTTTATCGAGCGCCATCAGATCAACGACCATCCCCGTTTCCGCATCCACTGCGCCGCCCACCAGAACCTCAACAAAATAATTGTGCCCGTGGCCGTGCTCGTTATTGCATTTTCCGTACGCCGCGCGGTTCTCTTCCACAGTGAGTGCAGGCGTGTTGAGCCGATGACTTGCGCTGAGCATGTACCGGCGGCCGAAGTAGGCCTTCACGCTTCACCCCTGTACTCGGCAAAAATCTCCGGCGTTTCATAGACGCGAATGCGGCTCAGTCGCGCCCCTCCGCAGCTATTGACCACGGGTTCCAGCCGATTCCAAACGGCAATGGCAATGTTTTCCGTGGTTGGAATGGCATGCCTGAACTCTGGCACATCGAGATTCAGGTGCTTATGGTCGTATGCAGTCAGGACCTCCCTCTCCATTACGCCCTTCAGCCACTTAAGATCGACGACGAATCCACTCACAGGATCGGGTTCGCCCGAAACGGTGGCCTCCAGGGTGTAGTTATGCCCGTGCCCATTGCGATTCGCGCAGCATCCGAACACACGCTCGTTCTTTTCCGCCGACCAGGTTTCATTCCAGTAGTAATGCGATGCGGAAAACGTAGCCCGCCGGGTTAAGAAGACCATTCCTTCCCTCATCTAAACAGATTCCAGAGCTGAGCAAAGGTTTCACAGAGCGAAGGCGGATTTGCGCGGAATCGATAAATCCTTCAGCCTTTCGCAGCCTGACCAAAAGCCGCCGGACTCCAGCCTATTGGGCGTAACTCCGCCCCTTCCAGCTTACGCGCTTGAGGATGCGATGCTGAAACCAGCTGCGATAGAGCAAGGCCACAAACAGAGGCAGCCCGAGAGGCGCCAACGCACAATCAAGGAAGGAAAAGTTCGACTTGGCCACCCGCGAATAGAAACGAAACAGCGTGCGCAGCCAAAGCAATGCCAGAACCCATCCGGCGCCTAACCACTCCAACCCGTGAGCGCCGAGCCGGGCATTCCACAATTCATAGGCCAGGACGGGTAGCCCAAAGAGCAGCGCGATATCCAAAGCCCTGAAAACGGCCAGCAGAAGCGCGTTGTTGAAGAGCAAGTTCAGGTTCTTGGTCCAACCTTCGATCATTGCTCCTGTGCTGCGGTACATGCGCGCAGAGACCGCATCGTCAGCATAGCGGAAGCGCAGGCCCACCTTGCGCCGCTTGGCCAGGAACGCCAGCTCAACATCTTCCAGCACCTTGCCGGCCACGCTGGGGTGGCCGCCGAGCCACCGGTAGGCCTCACGCTCCACCAGCAAGAACTGGCCATTGGCAGCGGCGATGCGCTGCGCGGGGTCGGAAACCTTGGCCGGCGGATAGGCCAGGGCCAGTTCGCAAAAGACCAGCGGCATGAGCGACCGCTGCGCCAGCCCGTGCACAAGTTGACGGGGCGAGTAGCTCAACATACCCACTTTGTACCGATCTGCCTCGTGCAGTGCTCGGCGCAGGTCGCCCGGCTCATGCACGGTATCAGCATCGGTAAACAGCAGCCAGCGGCCCCGCGCGCGCCGCGCCGCAGTCCAGACGGCGTTTGTCTTTCCCGTCCAGCCGGCTTCGAGCTTGCCCGCATCAAGGAGGGTGACGCCGGCGAATCCGCGTGCGACTTCGGGCGTCCGGTCCGTCGAGCCGTCGTTCACGACAAGCAGCTCCCAGTCGCGGCCCAGTTCGAAAATGTCTTCCGACTGGCTGACCAGCGACCGCAGGCACTCCCTGAGGCAGTCTTCCTCGTTCCGCGCTGGAACGATCACTGTGAGCTCCATCAGCTCACGTGGTTCTGGTTGGTCGAAGACTGTTCCGGGGGCGGTTTTGCCGGTCCAATGGTGGTAATCCCTCGTGGCCGGCGAGTGTTCCGCAAGATCTGCAAGCCCAAGGACCGGCTTCCTGCCTCCAATTGCGCTTCGCTCCGCCTCATCCCCGCTCATTTGATCGCACCGTTTTCTTCCCGCCTTACGCTCCGTATTATAAGGAGGTGCGGTTTCTTCGTTGTCCCATCCTGGCGCTGCTGCTTCCAGTGACTCTTCTGATGGCCTGCAATCGCGGTTCGCATCCCGCGCAGACCGGAAAGCCCGCGCCAGACTTCACGCTCTCCGATGGCAGTTCGAATATTCACCTTGCCAGTTACCGGGGCAAGGTTGTTCTGCTCAACTTCTGGGCGAGCTGGTGCGTCCCATGCGTCGAGGAATTGCCTTCTCTTCTTGCTCTCCACCATCAAGATCCCAATCTCGTTATTCTCGCCGTAAGCATTGACGACGATCCCGCCGCGTACTCCAGCTTCATCGTTCGCCATCATGTCGACCTGATCACCGTGCGCGATCCTTCGCAGTCGGCGGCGAATCTCTATCACACGGACATGTGGCCGGAAACCTACGTGATCGATCGCCAGGGCATCATTCGCCGCAAATTTGTCGGCCCACAGGAATGGACCAGCCCCGAGATTGTTGGCTATCTCGACAGCCTCTAGGCGCCGACCCCGCGCGCCGGATCCTTGTTATCCTGTTGCCATGACCACGGTGGACATCGTCTTTCGCTGCGTCGAGGCGCCCACAGAGCAGATTGCGCTTGCGCTCGCCCGTGCGCGCGATGTGTACGGCATCAGGAAGCTGAGCTTCGATATGGCCAATCGGACGCTCCGAGTCGAATACGACGCAACGCGGCTGAATGCGGCCGCGGTGACCAGGCTGGTGCGGCTGGCGGGACTTGAGATTGCGCCGGATGAGCCACCTCTGCCGGCCCCAGAAGCGGCCGCAGCGCCGCCGGCATCGACCGCCTAAGGCGCGTTGCACCTCCGCATCAACCTTGATACCCTAAGGTTTGTCGATCGGGCCTCGCCCTGAGGCCCGCAATGTGCGCCCGTAGCTCAGCTGGATAGAGCGACTGACTACGAATCAGTAGGCCGGGAGTTCGAATCTCTCCGGGCGCACCACTTACCTCGAGCAGCGATCCTCACAGAGGAATTCGACTGGTTTGGGCGGCAATTTTTCACATCGGCGCCGAGGCAGCCTCTTCAAACGCCGCTGTAGGCCGAGAACCCGCCATCGATGGGAACCACTACGCCGGTGACGAATTCAGAAGCCGGCGAGAGCAGCCAAAGCACAGCGCCGAATAGATCCTCCGGCTCGCCGAAACGCGCCATCGGCGTGTGCCCGATGATCGATCTGCCGCGCGCGGTCAGCTCGTCCGTTTCCTTATCCATCAACAGGAAACGATTCTGATCGGTGAGGAAAAATCCTGGAGCCACCGCGTTCACCCGTATCTTCGCCGAGTACTCCTGTGCCATGTGCACGGCCAGCCATTGCGTAAAGTTGCTCACCGCAGACTTGGCTGCCGAGTAGGCCGGGATGCGCGTGAGGGGCCGGAAGGAGTTCATCGATGAAATGTTCAAGATCGTGCCGTAGCCCTGCTTCGCCATGATCTTTCCGAAGGCTTGACTGGGCAGAATCGTTCCCAGGATGTTCAGTTCGAACACCCACCGCAGCGCTTCGGCCGGCAGATCAAAGAAACTGACCTCGTGGCTGGTCGTCGCCTGCGGTTTGTTGCCTCCAGCAGCGTTCACCAGGCAATCGAGCTTGCCCAGGCGGCCGACGATCTGTTGCGCAGTGCGCGCGACGCTGTCGCGGTCGAGCACATCGCATTTGAAAACGGAAACCAGTTCGCCGCGATCACCCATCCGCTCCACCACTTCCCTGCCGGCGGCGGGGTTTATGTCGAGAATGGCGACTTGTGCGCCGCATCCGGCCAATGCGGCGGCGATTTCGCTGCCCAGGATGCCGGCCCCGCCAGTGATGGCCACGGTACGGCCTGAGAAGTCGTACATGTGCGTCAGGTCCGCAAGGTCAAACACAGGCCGATGCGTCGTATCGGCGTTGTGTCGAACTTCGTGTGCCGCTTCTATCATTGCCGGTCCTGCCATATCGCATCCTCTCCCATGTCCCTACCGGCCTCAGACTCACTGGCAGCCCGGAGCGACGTTTGAGGATAGATTTTCTCCTAAGGGATATCGTTCACGGTGCGTGTTGTCACACACGCGTGTATGCCAAATCACGGTCTCGATTTTTCTTACGTTGTATCAGGTAATGAGGAAGGCTAAGAAGGGAATCTGTCCATGCTACTCGAGTTAAGCGTGTTGCCGAATGGCAAAAGCCGCCGTGTAAGCGACGCCGCCGCAGGCCTCAGCAAAATCATCGACGCCAGTGGTCTTTGCCATCAGGCGAAGGATACGCGGACGATTCTCGAGGGCACATGGGAACAGCTGATGGCCGTGGCTAAAAAATGCCACGACGAGGTCATGAAGACGAACGAACAGTTTGTCACCATCATGCGCGCACTGGACGGTCCGGAGGTTGAGAGTCCCGGCTTGACAGCCTGCTCACATACGCCTGCAGACCGCGCTCGAATCAAAGACCTTCCGGAAGACGACGGCGATTGGCTGATTCCATAAAAAAGCGGAGCTTGTCGGAGCTCCGCCCTTCGGTTGATCAAAGTCTATAAACGCTAGTAGAGCCGGAAGTCGACTTCGATGGTGACCTGCACTGGTACCGGTGTCTTTCCGTCCTTCATGGCAGGCTTGAACTTGTACTTTCTCACCGCTTCCATTGCCTTTTCATCCAGCCCCATGCCCAATGCGCGGATCACCCGGACATCCTGCGGATTACCTTGCGCGTCGACGATGACCGAGATCAGGCAAACGCCTTGGTATTTGGCGCGCCGTGCTTCGTCGGAAAACTCCGCCTCAGGCTGATAGATGAGAATTGGCGAAGAAATCCTGCCGCCAACCTGATATACACCGCCTCCCGCGTTGCCGCCATAGCCCGGCCCGTATCCATTTCCCCCGCCCGGCCCCATGCCGCCGCCGTTGCCCGTTCCCATGCCCGCGCCGTTGCCCGACCCGGCTGAGGCAAGGGTCACATTTGACGACTCGTGCATGCCGATCATCGGCATATTCATGTTGTTGGGTAATTGAATGTCCTTCTGCACGTCGATGGCCGGGGGCTCGGGCAGCTTGGGCTTTTCCAGTGTCTGCGGTTGCGGCGGCGTCACCGGATCCTTCATCTTCTCGGGCAGCTTGCCCTTGTTGGCTTCGATGATGCTCCTGTCGCCGCCACCGCCGCCACCGCCGGCCTTGATGTCGGATTTTGGCGCGTTGTATTCCCCCACATCGATGCTCGTCGCCTGCATGGGCGGATTCACGATGTTGTTGACCATGCGAATGCCAAGCCAGATGGCCAGCAGCAGGACTGAAATATTGAAAGTGCTCGAAATCCCGATGGCCCATGGATTTGCTTTCACGGCCATCCGGTCGGGTACCGGAATAGGCTTCGATGTTAGCTCCAGCGGGGGCAGCTTGACCGGGAAAAACACGTCCTGGATGCGCCCCCAGAGGCTTGCCCATATGGGCTCCTCCTTGAACGCTCTTCCAAGGAACGCATCCAGCTCGTGGCCGGTCCCTGGAACTGAGGCTCCCTGGTCGTCCTTTTCTTCCGGTGTCATGAGTCGATCGTTTGCCTTTTTGCTGGTGCCATTCCGGCTGTCCCTGCCTAGCAGGGAATGACCTCGTCCGCCAACAAGCTCATCGATCCATTATGCTTGACGGCGCCGGCCTTTGTCTTGGCTGCAAAGCAGCCCGCCGATCCAGTATCCGGTTTCTCATAGTCAAGCAGATTCAGCACTTCCATACGCAATAGACGGTCAGTGGGTGCGCTTTGTTACCGGGAAAAATGTCAGTGCTTTGTTTACACTGATTCTTGAATAAGTTCTCATCCCCGAACGGAGTCCCGATGCCCCCTGCGCCGGAGTTGAAGGCGACCCTGACCCTTCCACAAACCGCCTTCGCCATGAAAGCAAATCTTCCGCAAAATGAGCCGCTCCGGCTGGCCCACTGGGCCAGGCTCAACCTCTATGAGGAGATGCGAAAAACAAGCCGCGGGCGGCCCGTCTACCTGTTACACGATGGTCCTCCCTACGCCAACGGGCCCATCCACCTTGGCCACGCGCTCAACAAGGGACTTAAGGACTTCGTGGTGAAGTCCAAAACCATGGCCGGGTTCGACGCACCCTTCGTCCCCGGCTACGACTGCCATGGGCTCCCGATTGAGATCAAAGTCGATGAAAAGCTGGGCCACAAAAAGCTCTCGATGCCGGTGCCTGCAGTCCTCGAAGCCTGCCGCGCCTACGCGCAGAAATACGTCGATTTGCAGACCGAGCAATTTGAGCGCATCGGCTGCTTTGGACGCTGGCAGGCGCCCTACAAGACCATGTCTCGTGATTACGAGGCACACACACTCGAGGCCTTTTACGGCTTCCTCGAGAAGGGCTTCGTCTATCGCGGGCTGAAGCCGGTTTACTGGTGTATTCACGACCGCACCGCGCTGGCCGAAGCTGAAGTCGAGTACGAGAATCACACCAGCCCATCGATCTACGTGCGCTACCAGCTGACTTCGGATCCCGCCGCCATCGTCGCCGCGTTGGCCGGCAGACCGGTCTCAACCATCATCTGGACGACCACCCCCTGGACGCTGCCTGCGTCGCTGGCCGTGGCATTTCACCCAGACTTCGACTACGTGGCGCTGGAAGTCGAATCCGGTGAAGTTTACATCGTTGCCGCCGAATTGGCCGGGCAGGTCGCCGCCGCCTGCAAGCTCGGGCCTGCCACGGAGCTCGCCCGCTTCAAGGGCGCCGTGCTCGATCGCGCAACTTTCCGGCATCCGTTTCTGGATCGCTCGGTCCTGGGCGTTCTGGCCACCTACGTAACCGCCGACACCGGCACTGGCGCCGTCCATACCGCGCCAGCTCACGGCGTCGATGACTTCTATACCGGCCAGCGC